>JALGZO010000182.1 GCA_025774865.1 bacterium
GTCCCGCGCGACGAATCGAACCATCACCTGATCGGCCACACCGAACAGAGCGTCGACGTCGATCCGGTGATCCGTCCACTCGAGGCTCGCGTCAGTCGCGGTCTCGACGTTTGTCCAGGTCGATCCCCCGTCGTTCGAAACGTCGACCGACCAAGGATCCTCGTCGCCGGAGAACCAGCGGGCGTACTTGATGACCACGTTCGTCGCCCCGGTGAACGGGTACACGGGCGACTTCAAGCGGGTCGTGCCGTCGTCCACGTCGTTGCAGCTCGTCGTGCAGCCGGAATCGCAGTTCGGACCGTCGCACTGACCCGTCACCCAGCACAGGACACCGGATCCCGGCGTGGCGTCGTCTTCCGGCTGGGCCGACGTTCCGATCGGGTCGACGAGCTCCCAGTGGCCCGTGTCCGCACTCCCGACGACCGTCCAGCCTCCGACACCACCGGTCTCGAAGTCATGGTAGATCGACGCTACGTCGAACCCGTGCAGACTCGCGGGCGCGTCGAGAGGGCTGGTGCCGGTCGAGCCGCCGGTGTTGCTCACACTGATGAAATACTCCACCTCCCCCAGCAAGACCGGCGGAATGCTCCCCTCGAACATGTTCGTCCCCACCTCGCTCATCGGAACGTCTACGAACGTGCCACCATCGATCCGATAGCTCAGCTCGGCGCTCGCAGGGTCGACCGTTCCCCCGAAGAACGGAGTCACCGACGCCGCCACGGTGAATCCGGCACTTCCGTCCGTCGTGTGGGGAAGTCTCTCGTGCTCGACGAGTAGCGGCACGACCACGGGACACTCGAAACCGTGATTCTGCGCCCCGGCGCAAAAGTGCTCGTGGTGCGGGCTTCCGTTGTTGGGGAACTCGTCGTCGTCGTCCATGAGGAACGTCCACATCACCTGATCCGGCTGCGAGTACGGCAGACCCATGTCGCGCGCCAGATGCCAGGTCTCGAACGCCACCTGGTCTGCTTCGGCCTGGGGCAAGGCCCCGAGCATCGACTGCCACGCGTCCCAGTGGAAGCCGGCGATGATTTGCCCGCCGAAGTGGCCGCCGTTGTTGTCCTCCGGCCACTGCAGATTGTTGTCCGCGTCTCGAATCCCCGACGCACAGGTCGACAGGAAGAAGCCGAGACCGATCACGGAGTTCCGGTCGAGCCAGTTCGCGATGACGTCGGAGTTTCCCTCGTGGAGGTCACCCGGAGGTCCCGACATGCCGTGCCGCGCGTAGACCTCCTGCGTCACGCCGTGGCCGAATTCGTGATAGATCACGTTGCCGAGCTCGCCGGTGTTCGCGCGATCGGCCGGAACGCTCTCCTCGCAGTAATTCATCCCGACCCCGTCCCACCATGCGTTCCCGGGGCAGAAGCCGTCGGTGCGTCCCACGATGGAGTGCATCGAGTAGTCGAGCCGGGTGAAGGTGGAATCGAGATCGGTCATGAAGTCGTGAACGCGGTTCGCATGGAAGAACGTCGTGCGCTCGTCCTGCCGCGAGTTCGACCCGTCCCACGTGATCGTGGTGGGAATACCGGGGATCGCGGCGCCCGCGTAGCTCGCGTCGGGGCCGAGGCCATCGAAGCGGTTGAGATCGCTGAAGGGGCCCTTGAGCTCGGCCGTCACGGTGACGACGCCGACTCCGAGGTTGGAGATCTCGAAGTCGCCGGCCGCGTCGGTGTCGTCACTGTTCCCGCCGTCCACGTGGACGGTCACATGCTCCAGGGGCGGGATCGCCGAACCGTCGCACCAACCGTAGCTCGGTGGCTGATTCTGAACATCCCCCTCGACCGTCCCGACGACGCTGATGGGATGATACAGATTGCGGCGCGCGAGAATCGCACCGGTCACCGCGTCGACGAACGTCTCCCACTTTCCGAACGGCTCGGTCGTTTCGAAGACAACGCGGTACGCGGGCACGAGCTCCATCACTTCACCGCGCGGCGCCGGAACGTAGTAGGACGTGCTCTCGATGGGACGGTCGGCGCGTGGCGTCGTCCCGAGCGCCGACGCCGCCGCCGCGACTGCCTCGGCCTCGGAGAGAGACGGCCGGGCCGGCGCCTCGTGGGTCTCCGGGAAGAAGTCCGAGCCGAAGGCGATCACGCGCCCGCTCTCTCCCATCAGAACGAACGCCTTCGTCCTCCAGACCGGCACGCCGTACACCGTCTGCCCGAAGTGCGCGACCCATTTCCCTCGCCGGTTCTTCGCGACGGGCAGGTCCAGATTGTCCGCGCGGACTCCCAGGATGTCCCCGCGGTCGAGGAGGAAGTCGCGAGCCGCCTCCACGGCGCGGGACTCCCCCGAGATTCCGTTCGCGGCGAAGGCGTCGCCGCCGTACGCCATGTGCACGAGGCCCGTTCCGGGGTGGGTCTGAACCATCCAGCCAACCGCCAGCTCCATCGGATCCCCGGCCGGGCGTGCCTCGATCCGTTGCGGGCGAGAATCGAGTGGGAGCGCGTCCCACTCGAGCGTCAGCTCGAGGCCCGCCTGATCGGAGGGCGAGAAGGCCAGGGTGGAGCCGGGGGCCAGAGCCGCCGCCCCCAGCAGCGTCAAGAGGACGCGAGACGGGGATCGCATGGTGAGCACTCTCCGGAGAGACGAGGAGACAGGACGGGCGTGAGCTTACGGCCAGGGGATACGCGACAAACCATTCTAGCGGACTTCTGCGGTGAGCTCCATGGTCAGGGCCGCCCGACGCGGCCGGCCCCGGAGTAACGCGCCTTGATTCTGGCCCAGGAGTCGACCGTCATCCCCGCTGCCGCGCTCGTCACCCCGCACGCGACCGGGTACGCGCCGACCAAGCCACAGGAGCCCGCGCCCGGGGCCGCAGGCGACCCCGCGTCCAGCGTGTACTCGCCGATCGGCTCCGTCG
>JALGZO010000183.1 GCA_025774865.1 bacterium
GCTCCGCGTCTGCCCGCCCCGCGGGCACTTCCGGTATACTGCTCCGTTCCCGAGGCCCACGATCGTCCGGATCCTCCCCGGAGGCCCCATGCTGACCCTGCAAGAGATCATCCTCCGCCTCGAGCGGTTCTGGGAGGAGCAGGGCTGCATTCTGACCCAGCCGATCAACACCGAGGTCGGCGCGGGGACCTTCAACCCGAACACGTTCCTGCGGGCGCTGGGACCGGCCCCCTGGCGGGTGGCCTACGTCGAGCCCTCCCGCCGGCCGAAGGACGGTCGCTACGGCGAGAACCCGAATCGGATCCAGGAGTTCTACCAGTACCAGGTCGTCCTGAAGCCTTCGCCCTCGGACGTGATGGACGTCTACCTCGACAGCCTCCGCTCCCTCGGCCTCGAGCTCGAAAAGCATGACGTACGCTTCGTCGAAGACGACTGGGAGTCACCCACTCTGGGCGCCGCCGGACTCGGGTGGGAGGTCTGGCTCGACGGAATGGAGATCACGCAGTTCACGTACTTCCAGCAGGTCGGCGGCATCGAGTTGGATCCGATCTCGGTGGAGCTCACGTACGGGCTCGAGCGCATCGCCATGTACGTGCAGGGGATCGATCACGTGAAGGACATCCGCTGGAACCGTGACTCCCTCTGGGGAGACGTGATGATGGAGCGGGAAAAAGACTTCTGCCGGTACAACTTCGACGAGGCGAACGTCGATCTGCACTTCCGACTGTTCTCGGACTACGAGAGCGAAGCGAAGCGTCTCCTCGAGGCGGAACTCCTGTACCCCGCTTACGATTGCGTTCTCAAGTGCTCACACTTCTTCAACCTGCTCGACGCGCGCGGCGCGATCAGCGTAACGGAGCGCGCGTCCTACATCGCACGCGTGCGGACGCTCGCGGTGAAGTCGGCGCGGCTCGCTCTGAGCCGGGCGGAAGCGGTCCCGGCGGCCGTAGCCGGAGGCAACGGAGGATGATGAAAGTCGACATCCGGCACGATACGGAACGCCAACGTTTCTCGGCTCTCGTCGATGGTCGCGAGTCTTATCTCGACTACGGCGTCGTCGACGATGAGACGCTCGAGTACCGCCGCACCTACACGCCGCCGGACCTTCGGGGGCGCGGCATCGGCCGGGAGACCGTCCGGACCGCTCTCGAGTGGGCCTCCGTCGAAGGCAAGCGCGTGATCCCGAGCTGCTCGTTCGTCCAAGCGCACATCGATCGGGAGACCGCGCGGTGAAGCACCGGGACCTCGTCTACGAGATCGGCACCGAGGAAATCCCGGCGAGCTACCTGCCTCCGGCCGCGCGCCAGCTACGGGACGCCGCCGAGGCCTTCCTCCGAGAGAACCGACTGAAGGCTCGGAACGTCGAGACGCACGCGACGCCGCGAAGGCTCGTGCTATTCGTTCAAGGACTGCCGGTCGCGCAAGAGGATCGCACCGAGGAGGTCACCGGTCCGCCCTGGAAGGCCGCGTTCGACGCCGAGGGCAAGCCGACCCGGGCGGCGGAAGGATTCGCGCGCGGACGTGGGCTCTCGATCGACGATCTGCACGAAGTTCAGACGGAGAGGGGACCATACGTCGGCGCCACCGTCACGATCGAGGGCAGGCCGACGGGAGAGCTCCTGGCGTCCGCGCTGCCGGAGATCACGGGGCAGCTCGACTTCCCGAAGACCATGGTCTGGGGTCCCGCGCGCTTCGAGTTCGCCCGTCCGATTCGGTGGATCCTCGCGCTCTGGGACGGCGACATCATTCCGTTCGAGATCGAGGGCGTCGCGTCGGGGCGAACTACTTTCGGTCATCGCATTCTGGCGAAGGGACCGTTTCGAGTGAAGAAAGCCTCCGACTACGAGGCTGCGCTCGCCAAGGGGCGAGTCGCGCTGCGCACCACCGATCGCGCGAGAACGATCACCGAGCTTCTCGAAGAGACCGCGAAACAGGTGGGCGGCCACGTCGTCTCCGACCCCGGCCTCGTGGAGGAGGTGTCGTATCTCGTCGAATCCCCCTCCGTGTTCGCCAGCGACTTCGACGAGGAGTTTCTCGAACTCCCGGCCGCCGTCATCCGGACGGCGATGCGGGATCACCAACGTTATTTCGCGGTCGAAGGCGCGGACGGCGAGTTGCTCCCGCGCTTCCTGTGCGTCACGAACTCGTCGGCGGAGTCGGTCGAGCGGGTGAAGGACGGGAACCGCCGCGTGCTGCGCGCACGCCTGGACGATGCCCGCTTCTACTGGAACGAGGATCTCAAGACGAAGCTCGTCGACAAGGTGCCGGAGCTCGGCGCGGTCGTCTGGCTCGACGGGTTCGGGTCGCTCGAAGACAAGACGAGGAGGATCGAGAAGCTGGCCGGTGGGCTCGCGGAGGTCGTGGCGCCGCAGGAGATGGACGCAGTAGCGCGGGCGGCGCTCCTCTCGAAGACGGACCTCGTGACCGAGATGATTCGCGACGGCAAGGAGTTCACGTCGCTCCAAGGCGTCATGGGTCGCGCGTACGCGCTCGAGAACGGCGAGCCGAAGGTGGTCGCGCTCGCGCTCGAAGAGCAGTACCGCCCGCGCTTCGCGGGCGACGGCCTGCCGTCGACCGGCGTCGGCGCGACGCTCGCGGTCGCCGATCGCCTCGACACGATGGTGGGAGTCTGGGCCGCCGGTCTCCGTCCGACCGGTTCGAAGGATCCCTTCGGTCTCCGCCGCGGCGCGCTCGGCGTCATTCGAATTCTGCTCGACCGGGATCTCCGGCTCTCGGTGGGGGAGTTGGTGGAGCGCGCTGCCGACGGCTACGGTGATCGTCTCGAGGGTCGCGCGGAACTCGTGGAGGAGGTCAGCGAGTTCGTGCTCGACCGGCTCGCACAATACCTTTCCGACGAAGAGGGCATCGACGCCGACGTCGTCGCCGCCGTGGTCCCGTGGGCCGGCGGCAATCCAGTCGAGGCTCGGGCTCGCTGCGATGCGCTCGGGCGGTTGCGCTCCCAGAGCCGCGAGGACTTCGAAGCGCTCGCGGCGGGGTTCAAGCGCGCGAAGAACATCCTGAAGAAGGACCGTGCGGCGGGCCCGCCGTCCGAAAGTCTCCTCGTCGAGGCCGCGGAGCGCGACCTCTTCCATGCGTTCGCCTCGGTCGACCGGGACGTGACCGCGGCCGAGCGCGAGCAGCGGTACGGCGACGCCTTCGCCGGTCTCGCCCGGCTCCGCACTCCGATCGATACCTTCTTCGATTCGGTGATGGTCCTGACCGACGACGAGTCGTTGCGCGAGAACCGCCTTCGCCTGCTCGGTCGGATCGTGGATCGCGTGCAAGGACTCGCGGACCTGTCCCGCCTCGCGACCCGAGAAGAGACGAAGGTGTGACGCCCAGGCTCGGCCTTGCCGTCACGGTCGTGAGTCTCGCCCTCGCCGGAGTCGTGGCCTGCGGCGGCGGCGACATCCGTCCCGACGACACCGGACGGGCATCGCGGTTCCTCATCATCGGCCTCGACGGCGGCGATTGGGATCGCGCGATTCCGCTGATGCGCCAGGGCAAGATGCCGCTGATGTCGCGTCTGGTCCGCACCGGGGTTCGGCGTACGTTACGCTCGCTCGAGCCGGAGCGGCTGTCGCCGACCATCTGGACGACGGTCGCGACCGGCGTCCTTCCCGAGCGGCACGGCATTCACCATTTCGTGACCGACGACGGGGACGGGCTGCAGCCCGTCACGTCGAACCAGCGCCAGACGGCGGCGCTCTGGAACATCCTGTCGGCCCGCGATCGCACGGTCGGCGTCATCGGGTGGCTCGTGACCTGGCCGGCGGAGCCAGTGAACGGATACCTCGTGTCCTCTTACACACCGTATGTCTTCAACTGGGGTGCCGCGCGCCCCATCAAGGGCACACTCGTTGAAGGCGTTCCGAACCAGGTCTGGCCGCCCGACCTGCAGCCGACGCTCGAGCGCCTGAAGGTGCGACCGGAGGACGTGGCGATCGAGGAGCTCCGGGCTCGCTTCACCCATCGGGAGGTCCCGGAGTCTCCGGCCGAGGACGCGGCCGAGTCGTTGAAGGGAATGCGGTGGTCGTGGGCGACGGATCAGACGTACCGCCGCATCCACGAGCATCTCTCGCGCAACCCGCTCGGGGGCCGGCGACCGGAGGTGGAGCTCCTGTACCTCGCGTCGGTGGACGTGATCAGCCACCGCTTCTGGAAGTACATGGACCCGGACTCGTGGCGGCTGGGAGAGGTCTCGCCGATCGATGTGGCGCTCTTCGGTCAATCGGTCGAGAGCGCCTACCGATCCTTCGACGAAGTCATCGCGGGGACACTGGCGAGCGAGACGGACTCGGTTCGGGTACTGATCCTCTCCGACCACGGATTCCGAGACAACCGGGATCCGAAGCGGGCCACGAGCTCCGGCTGGCACCGTCCGGAGGGACTACTCCTGGCGGAAGGGCCGGGACTCCGGTCGGGTTCGGTTCTGCCGTCGGGGTCGGTGGTCGACGTTACTCCCACCGTCCTCTATGCTTTGGGGTTGCCGGTCGCCGATGACATGGATGGGAGACCCGCCCTCGAGCTTTTCGACGACGATTTCCGGCGTGAGATGAAGCTCGATCGGATTCCCTCGTACGAACCGGAGGTCGTCCGTGCCCGCGTCGCCGCCCCCGTGGCGTCGCCGGTCGACGCGGAGATCCTGGCGCGGCTGAGATCGCTTGGCTATCTCGAGTAGAACGTCGCTCGTTCCGACGGGAGGTAATCAGATCACGATACCCGTTTTTGGGGGCGGTCTCCGGCCGTTTGCCACGCTCATTGCGCTGCTCTCGGTTGCGGCATGTGGTGGCGGCGGCACCGGAGAGCAGGCGAGCCCGAGTGAAGCACCGGTTGAGGACCACACGCCGCCGGCGGAGCGGGGAACCTATCTGAATTTCGTGGCGCCGTCGGTGGTTCGCACCGGCGAGCCGCAGAAGGTCGAGCTGCGGGTCATCACGCAGGCGGGTCTTCCGCAATACGACTTCGAGGGCGCGTTCCGCATCGAGCCGTCTTCACCCCAGGTGGAGTTTCCGAAAAACGTCGTGATGGAGCCCACGAAGGAAGGGTCGCTCGTACTGCAGGGAGTCAAGTTCGGGGAGCGCGGCGTCCAGTTCCTCCGAGGGTCCGTGCCCGGAGACACCGTTCAACAGCTCGCGAACCCGATCGTCGTGATGGACGACCCCGAGTGGAACATCTACTGGGGTGACCTTAACGGGCACTCGGATCTGAGCTCGGGAGTGCGCTCGCCAGGCCTGTACTACTGGTACGCGAAATCGGTCGCGCTGCTCGATTTCGTCGCGTTGACGGACAACGATCACCTGGCAGATACCGACAAGGTCCTGGACGAAGAGACCTTCCGAGACCTGACCGAAGTCGTGACTGAGGCACACGAGCCGGGTCGGTTCGTCGCGCTGTCCGGCTTCGAGTGGTCGTCACGCGAGTACGGCAACCGGCTGGCCTTCCTCTCGGACACGCTGAGCGCGGTGCCGTCGGTCCGGTCCGGGGTCGACACGCCGGAGAAGCTCCGGGCGGCGCTTCCGACCGGTTCGGTGATCGCGCTGCCCCATCCGTCGGGATCCAAGGAGAACCCTCCCACGGACCCGGGAGCGGCAGGCCGCGGCTCCGAAGAGCTCGTCGAGATCTACTCGGCCGTCGGTCTCTTCGAGACCGGATCCACGCCGCGGGCCTCGACGCTCGAGACCCCGGGAGCGTTCGTGGTCGATCTCCTGCAAAAGGGGTTGCGTCCCGGGTTCATCGCGACATCCGACACTCGCTTGACGACGCCGGGGAATCCGCGCGGGTTCCCCTACGGTGACCTCCCGTACCCGGGTGGTCTGACGGCCGTCCTCGCGAAGGAGCTGACGCGCGAGGCCGTTCTCGAGGCGCTGCGAGCGCGTCGGTGCTACGCGACGACGGGACTTCGATACCTCGTGGAGTTCACCGTCGACGGCAGTCAAATGGGCTCCGAGCTGAGCGTGCCGGTCGGACACCGGGCCGAAGTCTACGGGTCCCTCGGGTCGACCACGAACTGGATGCGAGTGGAAGTCGTGGGACCGAACGGCCCCGTGGCGACGCTCACCCCCGAGACCGACGCATCGGACGTCGTCGAGATCACTTACACCACCGAGGCGATCACCGAGCCCACGTACCTCTACCTGCGTGGCGTCGACGAGCTCGGTGGGATGGCGTGGGCGAGTCCGATCACGTTGATTCCGGGATAGATCATGTCGCGGCGCGTGCTCGTGATCGCGCTCGATGGCGCGACCTTCGATCTGATCGGACCCTGGCTTCGCGACGGCAGCATGCCGAACCTCGAGCGTCTCCGTCGCGAGGGCGTCTCCGGCCAGCTCCGTTCCATCACACCGCCGGTGACCGCTCCCGCCTGGTGTTCGTTCATGACGGGGAAGAACGCAGGCAAGCACGGCGTCTTCGAGTTTCTCATGCGCGAGCCCGGGAGCTTCGAGGAAGTGCCCGTCACGTCGCAGCAACGGGTGGGGCGGACGCTCTGGCAGATTCTCGGCGATGCGGCACACAAGGTCCTGGTGGTCGGCGTTCCCGTCACGTACCCGCCCCAGCGGGTCAACGGCAACCTCATCGCGGATTTCCTCACGCCGATGGGCGATCGGCAGTTCACGTACCCGCCGAACCTCTTGGGCGAGGTGGAAGAAGCGACGGGTCCGTACGAGCTCTATCACGTGGAGGTCTATCGCAAGGGGAAGGGGCAGATCGTTCTCGACGAGCTCGATCGCGTCCTCGACGCGAATCGCCGCGCGAACCTATGGCTTCTCGAGAACAAACCCTGGGACTTCGCGATGCTGCACGTGTGGGGAACCGACCGGTACGGCCACGAGTTGTGGCACGTGCTCGACACCAGTCATCCGATGCACGACCAGGCGGAAGCGGCGATTCTTCGCGATCGATGCCTCGCGTACTGGCGTCGCGTGGACGAGACCGTGGGCGAGTGGATCGCCGCGGCCCCCGATGCAGCCACGGTGGTCCTCTCCGATCACGGCTTCGGTCCCATCCACCGGTTCCTCGTTCTGAACGTGTGGTTGTTGAACGTCGGGTTCCTGCGGCTGAAACGCAACGTCGCGACGTTCGTGAAGCGATCTCTCTTCGAGCTCGGCCTGTCGCCCGCCGCGGGCTACCGCTCCGCCATGAGGCTCGGTTTCGCCCGTATGCGACTGGCCACCGGGGTGGGGACGCGCTCGCGTCTCATCCGCCGACTCAACCGGCTGTTCCTGTCTTTGGAGGACGTCGATTGGTCGCGGACGCGCGTCTATTCGAAGGGCAACTACGGACAGCTCTTCTTGAACCTGAAGGGTCGCGAGCCGCATGGCATCGTCGAGCCGGACGAAGCCGCGAACGTGGTCGAGGAGGTCGTCGCCGCGCTTCGACGCCTGGAAGATCCGGAGACCGGCGAGCCTCTCATCGGCGAGATCTGGACCCGGGACGATCTGTACTCGGGCCCGTTCGTGGGTCGCGCGCCGGATATCACTTTCCTACCGGCCGATATGCGAAACAAGGCGCTCGGCACCTTGGATTTCACGTCACACCGCTTCATCGAAGACGTCTATGGCAACTCGGGCGATCATCGCATGAACGGAATCTTCTTCATGCGGGGGCAGGGAGTGAGGGAGGGGGTCGGCCTCGAAGGCGCGAATCTCGTCGACGTCGCGCCCACCGTGCTCCATTACCTCGGGGAAGCCATACCCTCCGACTTCGACGGACACGTTCTGACCGAGGCTTTCACGGACGCGGAGCTCGTGGCGAATCCGGTGCGGACCGTGGAGGTGTCCCCGACCGAGACGGGTGACGAATCGGGGCGCGAACGGGGGCTGACGAGCGAGGAGTCGAAAGAGATTCGCGAGCGGCTGAAAAGGATGGGCTACCTTGGGTGACGTTCCGGCTCCGGGCATCGGGCGCAGGATCTCGGTGGTGCTACCTGCGTTCAACGAAGAAGAGAACATCGAGAAGCAGGTTCGGGACGTCGACGCCGTTCTTCGCGACTTCTGCTTCGACGAGTACGAGCTCCTGGTCGTGGACGACGGGAGCCGGGACCGGACCCGGGTCATCTGCGACGGTCTGGACATCGAGAATCTCCGCGTGCTCGGCCACGACGTGAACCGGGGCTACGCGAAAGCTCTTCGAACGGGGTTCACCCAGGCCCGGATGTCGCTCGTCTTCTACACCGACGCCGACAACCAGTTCGACGTCCGGGAACTGAAGAATCTGCTCGCGGCCATCGATGACTACGACATCGTCTGCGGCTTCCGCATCTACCGCTACGATCCGTTCTCGCGGCTCGTTCTGTCGTGGGGATACAATCTGCTCGTGCGGATCCTCTTCCGGATCCGCGTCCGCGACGTCGACTGTGCGTTCAAACTGTTCCGGCGCGACGTGTTCGAGCGTATCCGGATCGAGTCCGAGAAGTTCTTCGTGGACACGGAGATCCTGGCGAAGGCGTCGAAGCTCGGACTTCGCATGACGGAGGTCGGAGTTCGCCACCTGCCGCGAACGGCCGGCGAGTCGACGGTGCGCGCCAGCCACGTGATCTCGACGCTCTCCGAGATCGCGCGCATGTGGAGGGACATCTACGTCCGGGGACGGATTTGAGCCCGGCCCTCCGAAACGTACTGATTCTGTCCGGCCTGTTGAAGGTCGTCCTCGCCGTCACCTTCGCCGATCTCGAGCCCCGCTACGACGAAACCGAGTACCTCCGGTTCGGCCAGGAGGTCCGGGCCGGCGCACCGCCGGATCTCTGGCGGGCGCCGGGCTATCAGTGGTTCGTCGCGGCGGGTCTGACGGTCGCCGGGGGCCGCCCCGTGGGAGTTCGGCTGCTCCAGGTCCTGCTCTCGATGGCCGCCACGTTTCTCGTGTATCGAATCGGAAGGGAACGCTGGGGTGAGCGGGCGGGGCTCGCCGCGGCGACGTTCGTCGCTTTCTATCCGTCGCAGGTCGCGTTCTCCCACTATCTCTGGTCCGAAGTGCTCTACGGCTTCCTCGTGCTGTTCGCCTTCGAGCGCACTCTCGCGGCCGACCGTCGTGGCTCGCTGGCGGCGGCGGTGGGCGCCGGGGTGCTGTTCGGGACGGCGTCGCTCACGCGGTCGCTCGGCCTCGCGCTTCTGGCCGTGTCGCTCCTTTGGCTCGTCCACGGTCGGTGGCGCGAGCGAGGGCCGAAGCGTTCGCTGGCGCTCGCGGGAGCCGTGCTGGGCGTCGCGGCTCTGGTGGTCGTGCCCTGGTCGATTCGCGCCTCCGCTCTCGCGGGCCGGACCGTGATCGTGGATGTGAACGCCGCCTTCAATCTCTGGAGCGGTAACAACGAGTACATTCCACCCGAGGCCCAGGGGATCTGGTCGGTCGGGCTTCCGCTGGGCAACGGGTCGAATCCGGGATTCGATCGTCAGTCGGTCGACGCCGTCTGGCGGGGGGAAGTCCGGCAGCGGATGGCCGCGGATGGAGTGCGCGAGCCCCTCGGTCCGGACGGAGCCGAGTGGTACCGCACCGAAGCGTCCCGGCACGTGCGCGAAGATCCGCTCGGGGTTCTGCAGCGCGCCCCGAAGAAGCTCGCTGCGCTCTGGGCGCCTGATTTCTTTCTGCCCCGGCATCTGGTGCGTGATTGGTACGGCCCGACGCCTCCCACCCTCGCGGCGTTTCTCGTCGCCCTCACGTGGATCGCGGCCGCGATCCCGTTGCTGGCCGGGCCGGGTGCGCTCGCCGCGCTTCGACCGGGTCGATTCCGCTCGCTCGCGTGCGCGTGGATCATCGTCTACCTCGTAGTGCATGCCCTCGCCTACGGTCACTCGCGCATGCACCAGCCGCTCGTTCCCTTGCTCGTGCTCGCGGTGGCCGGTTTGCTGTTCGACGACACCGACGCTCCTCGCCACCGCCGCGTCGCCGGGAGGGCCGCACCCTGGGTGGGGCTGGCCGTCGCGAGCTGGATCTGGGTGTGGCCCGTGCTCGGCGGCTTGTATTTGATGCCGGGACCGAGCCACGTCGGCGTGGCACGACTGGTCGCGGTCGGCCGGCACCTGCCGCTGCCGGGGGCCGAGCGACTGACGTGGATGCTCGCCGCCGCCGAGGCATCACGGGGGGAAGGGGATCGAGCCCTGCGCGTCGTCGAGGGGAGTCGCCACGCGGAGGAATCCTGGTCGCTCTACCTGCGCGCCATGCTGCAGAAGGACGGGCGGAAGGCGGCCGACCTCGTCGAGCGGGCGCTTCGCGTCGACCCCGACCTTCGCCCCGCCCAGCGACTCGCGCGGGAACTCGCGCCGCCGGAGATGCATCGGTGAGAGCCCTGGCGCCCCTTGCGGTTTTGGCGGTCGCCGCCGCGTTCTTCGCGCCCGAGCTGTTCGGCGACCGCGTGGCCGCGACGGCGAACATGGCGCGTTGGCGTCCGTGGCTCGAGCACGCCACTCCGGAGCAGAGGATCGCTCCGTCGCACAACCCCGACTGCAATCTCTCGTACTACCCTCGCCGCTTCGTGCTGCACGAGACCTGGCGGGAGGGCTCGATCCCGTTCTGGAATCCGTACTCGTTCTGCGGAACGCCGTTTCTCGCCGACGTGCAGGCGGGCGTCCTCTATCCGCCGAATTGGGTTCTTCTGCCCTGGTCCCCGGCGGAACAACTCGGATGGTTTCTCTTCCTGCACGTCGCCTGGGGTGGTATCGGGGTGCTTCTTCTCGCGCGGCGAGCGGGGGCGCCCATCGGGATCGCCGCGCTCGCCGGCACGGCGTTCGGGCTGAACGGCTACTTCGTGAAGCACTTCGGACAGCTGACGTTCCTCGCGACGGCGGCGTGGCTACCGTGGGTGATTCTCGCCGGACTCGTTCTCGCGGATCGTCCGAGCGTCGGCCGCACGATGTGGCTCGCGCTGGCCGGTGCGCTCCTGTTTCTCGCGGGACAACCGCAGATCGCGTTGCTCGGCGCGTACGCGACGCTCGGCGTGGTGGCGACATCGCTTCTCGTGAGCCGGTCGGGAGAAGGGGAGGCGGCGAAATCACCGTTGCCGGTGGTGATCGCGGTCGCGGGAGCGGGCGCCATCGCGTTGCTTCTCGTGTCCGCGCAGCTTCTCCCGACGCTGGATCTGGCGTCGCGGTCCGCCCGGGCGGTGCTTCCGTATTCCACCGTGATCTCCGGCGCGTTCCATCCGGTCGACGTGATCCGCTTCGTCGTGCCCGAGTTCTTCGGCACGCCCCTGACGGGTGACGAGTGGAGCCCGCTCTTCCCGCGCGGCGATGGTTTCTATATGAGGAACCAGCTCAACTCCGTATTCGCCGGCACTCCCGTCTTCTTGCTCGCACTGTGGGGGATGACCGGACCGCGGACGCGTCGAGCTGCCCTGCCGTTCACGGTGTTGTTCATCGTGTCGGTGCTCGTGGCGTTCGGCTCGCCGCTGGCGCGACTCGCGTACGAAATGTTTCCCGGTTTCCGGTTCTCCCGGATCGATCGGGCGGGAAGCCTCGTGGTACTCGCGCAGCTCGTTCCGGCGGCGCTCGGCGCGGCCGACCTCACCCGGGCGCGCGGCGCCGGCCGACGGGTCTTCGGGAGCGGCGGCCTCGTGCTCGTCGTCGCGGGGGTCTGGCTCGTCGCCCGAGCGGGCACTTCCATGCCGGAATGGCTCGGGCCGGAATGGCTCGGGGCCGGACCGCCGGCCGCTCTCGACGCCGAGAGCGCCGCGCGGCTTCTCCGGCGCACCCAGGTCGCGGGTCTGTTCGCGGCGGGGGGCGCCGCGGCATTCCTCCTGCCGGCGTCGCGCCTCGCGTCGGCCATCCCCCTGGCGCTCGCGATCGTTCAGCTCTTTGTCTTCGCGGCCCCGTACCGGGGGGATCGGTCGCCCGAAGAGTTCTTCGCCTCGACTCCGGGAATCGACGTTCTGGGACAGGCGGTCGCCGGGGGCGACGCAGGCGGCACCCGCTTCGTCCGTTTCGGGCGGGACCTGCCGGTGCGCCCGTACGCTCTTTCCAGTGTTCTCCCTCCGTCGACGAACGTGCCCTACCGGCTGCGCGATCTGCAGGGTTACAACGCGCTCACCGAGCGGCGCCTCGGCGACACCCTCGAGGACGTGCTCGGGGACGACGTCTTTTCGCACGGCATCTGGGCGGGCCGCCGAATCGTCGCGCCGACCCGGGCGGCGGCGCTCGAGCATCCGATGATCGACGCTCTGTCGGTCGGCGCCGCGGTCGGGGTGCATCCGATCGATGCGGCGGGCTGGACCGAGGTTCCGGCCCGCGGATTCCGCGTGTGGAAGAACGAGGAAGCCCTGCCCCGCGTGCGGCTCGCGACGGGCGGACAAGGGGTGTCGGAAGAGGACATGAATGACATCGTCCGGCGGGGAACGTTCGATCCGCGGATCGATGTCTGGTGGGTCGGTGAGGGGAAGGTAGAGGGCCGCGTTTCCCCCGACGATGATGTGGACGTTCTCGTGGACACGTGGAACGAGCTCGCCGTGCGCACGAGCACCGCGTCACGTGCGATGCTCGTCATTGCCGACTCGTACGGACCTGGCTGGCGCGCGACGCTCGACGGGATCCCGGTCGAGGTTCTGGCGGTCTACGGCGTGGTGCGGGGGATGGCGATCCCGGCCGGCGTGCACGAGGTCGTCTTCCGCTACCGCCCGCCGGGCTTCGGCGTGGGAGTGGCTCTGTCGCTCGCGGGCTTGCTCCTCGCGGGAACCGGGATCGCGTTCAGCGTGGGGCGCGGAACCTTGTGAACCCCAGCGGGGTCCCCTAGTATCGTGAACCCCTCGCCGTCGGGCCCGCGCCCGGACCGGAGCCGTCCGAAATGCCCCGTCACTCATTCGGAGCGCACCCGCGACCGGCACGCTCGGCTGCCCTGGTTCTCGCCCTCTTCCTGGCCGCCGGATGCGCCGCCCCTCCGGAACGCGAGCCTTGGACCCCGGGGCCCGTGTTCATCCTCGGCTTTGACGGGCTCGCGCCCGATCTCGTCGACCGTTTCGAAGGCGAAGGCCTCCTGCCGAATTTTTCCGAGCTGCGACGGGAGGGTGCGGTCGGTCGAATCCGAAGCACGCTGCCGATGATCTCGCCTCCTGCGTGGACGTCGGTCGTGACGGGTACGTCCCCCGGCGATCACGGGGTCTGGGGTTTCTGGCGGCCCGACGGGAGCGGTTCCCTGGGAGCGTATGTCGATGCGACGCATCGTCTGGCCCCCGCGATTTGGGAGGACCTGACCGCGGCCGGTCGCCGTGTCGGAGTCGTGAACGTCCCGGTGTCGTGCCCCCCCGACTCCGTGAACGGTTTCATGGTCGCCGGCTTCCCCTATCCGCAGGGCGCCCCCCTGACGTGGCCGCCCGATCTGGAGAGCCGGATCGTGGAGGACGGGTACCTCCGCGACGCCTTCGGCGGGCCGCCGGCTCCGGGTCAGGAGGAAGCCTGGCTGGATCGGGCCTGGAAGATCGCGCGGGCGCGACGTCGCATCGGGCTCGGCCTGCTCCTCGATCGCGAGCCCGAGTTCTCCTTCATCGTGTTCACCACCCCGGACCGGATCCAGCATCATCTCTGGAAGTTCCACGACCCGAAGCATCCCCGTTACCGCCCGCCCGCTTCCGAGCGACTGAAGAGCGCAGTGCGTGACGCCTACGTCTGGTGCGACGACGTCCTCGGCGAAGTGATGGCGAAGCTTCCCGACGAAACGACGCTACTCGTTCTTTCGGATCACGGGTTCGGCCCGGCGTATCTCGGGATCTCGAAGGAGCGCCTGCTCGCGCAGATCGCTGACCCGGGGGGTGCGGCGAGCTCGCGAAACCTGTTCGGTGGTGATTTCTACCTCGAGAGGGATGATGACGAGAGTCGCGACCGTTTCGCGGCGGCGCTGGCGGCCGTCACCGACGAATCGGGAGCGTCGCTCGTACGCGCCGTCCACGACACTCGCGCGCAGAAGAGTCGTGGGTGGGGCGCCGGGCTCGGCCCCGAGATCGTCGCGGAGGAGGCCGAGGGATATCTGTTCGTACCGGGGGAGGAAGGCGACTCGCTCGTGACGTCGCTGTCGCCGACGGCGTTCTCGGGTTACCACCGCCGAGCGGGCTACTTCGCGGCGCGCGGGAGTCCGATCGAACCGGGCGCGGTACGCGACTGCGACCTGCGGGACGTACCGGCGATCGCGATGCACATTCTCGGCGAGGCGATTCCGCGTCGCTACCTGCACAACCTGCCTCGCGGTCTGTTCCCGCTCGAGTACTTCTTGAAACGGCCGATGTCGTTCGCCGGTGAGCCGCGTGACGGCCTGCGCAAACCGGGCGAGGCGGCTCCACGCGTAGATCCGGCGATCGAGGCACAGCTTCGCGCGATCGGCTATGTCCAGTAGGCCGGAGCCCTGGGGCCCGGCCGAGCGGAGGTTCGTCGCCGCGGCAGTTCTGGTCGCGATCGTTTTCCGGGTCCTCCACTGGCAGAGCTTCGCCGCCTACCCCTGGTTCGACTTCCTCGGCCTCGACGCGAAGTTCTACGACGATTGGGCGCAACGCATTCTGCGCGAGGGCGTGCAGGCCGATCAGCCCTACTTCATGGGTCCGCTCTATCCTCACTTGCTCGCGGCCGTATACGCGGTGGCCGGTCGCAGCTTCGACGCGATCCGGGGCATTCAGGTCGGCCTCTCGGGGGCGACCGTGGTGCTCGTTCATCTTCTGGCCCGCCGATATGGCGGGCCGAGTCTCGCCATGCTGTCGTCGGGGATGGCGGCCGTATACGGGCCGTTCGTGTATTACTCCGTCTCACTCCTCTATCCCACACTCACCGTGCTTCTCGCGACCGTGTTGTTGCTCTTGCTGCACGACGCGGCCGCGCGCCGATCACACCTGCTCGCATTTGCCGCGGGCGCGACTCTCGGCACCTTCGCCCTGGGCCGCGGGAACATCTTGCCATTTGCGCCGATCGCGTTCCTCTGGCTGGTCACCGCCTGGGGCCATCCGTTCGACCCCAAGCTCTCCCGATGGCGGCGCGGTCTTCCGGGTGGACTCGCCCTGACGTGCGGGGCCGTCCTCTTCGTGCTGCCGGCGACGATTCACAACCTCCGCACCGGCGATCCGACTCTTCTCACGACGAACGCCGGTCTCAACTTCTACATCGGCAACGGTCCGATGGCGACCGGCGCTCACGAAACTCCGGTGCTATTCCTCCCGCGCGACGACGGCACGGTGCAGAAGATCGTGGCCGACCTGCAAAAGGACGTGGAGTGTCGAACCGAGGCTGAATTCGCGGTGGGTCGCTCGCTCTCGTACACGGAGGTCTCGTCGTTCTGGTTCGACCAGACGCTCGAGTTCATCGTGGAGAATCCGGGCGCGTTCGTCTCGAAGCTCGTCATGAAGGCCGTTCACTTCTGGAGCACGTACGAAATTCCGCAGATCGAGCACTTCGGATACTTGCGTCGATACTCCTGGCCGTTGAGCGGCCCGGTCCTCTCGTTCGGCCTCGTGGGACCGCTCGCGATCGTCGGTATGGCACTCGGCCTGCGGTCGGCGCGACGCTGGGCGTTGCTCTATCTCTTCGTCCTGGTCTACTCGACGTCGATTGTCCTGTTCTTCGTGCTCGCTCGCTACCGTCTGCCGATCGTTCCCGCTCTCGTCCCTTTCGCCGCGTACGCGGTGCTCACGATCGTGGACGCGTTCCGGCGTCGGCGCTGGGCG
>JALGZO010000184.1 GCA_025774865.1 bacterium
CCATCCTGTTGATGACCCGGCCGATGTCGTGGGCCGCCGTCATCCGCACCACCCTGACCACTCCGGTAACGAGGTCCACCTCCACCTCCGCGACCTGCGTCGCGAAGGCGTATGCGGCGGAGACGTCGCCCTTGTACCCCCGGTCCTGCATGTGGCTGGGCGGCTCGTAGTAATGACTCGTGACGACCACGTCGTGCCTTTCGGCAAAGTGCAGGGTCCTGACCACCTTGGACAGATCTCCCAGCACCTCTCCGTCGGAATCGCGCACCACCTTTCCGCGACGCAGATCCAGCCCGTCAGCCGGGATACCGATCTGCGTCGACGCCGCGGCAAGCAGCTTCTTCCTCGCCTTCCTCGCGGCCAGCCGTGCCGAGTTGCCCCCGACGAAGGTCGTGCGCGATGCGTGGACACCGACGTCCCAGGGTCGGATGTCGCTATCATTATTGAGTACGGTGACCGAATCGAGCGGCAGGCCAAGCTCCTCGGCGACAATCTGGGCCAGCACCGTTTCGGAGCCCTGGCCGATCTCGGACGCGCCCGTGATCAGAATGACCTTGGCGAAGTCGTCGATCTTGAGGATCGTTCCGCAACCGTCGCTGCGGTAGATCTTGGCCCCGCCGCCGACGTGGATCATCGAGGCCATGCCGATCCCGCGCCGGACGTTCGGCCGGTCCGTCTCGGTCCGGCCGCGCTTCTTCCTCCAACCCGACCGTTCGGCGGCGGTCGTCAGGCACTCCCGGAGACCGCAGCTCTTGAGCACCATCCCCTGGCCCGTCGTCTCGCCGTGCTCCTGGGCGTTCCGCAGGCGCAGCTCGAACGGGTCCACCCCCAGCTCGTTCGCCAGCAGGTCCACGCTGCTCTCCACGGCGAACGTCGCCTGGGGATTGCCGTAACCCCGCATCGCCCCGGCGTAGGGATTGTTCGTGTAGACCACGCGTCCCTTCATCAGCACGTGGGGAACGCGGTAGAGGGACGAGAAGCACTGCATCATCACGAACGGGGTCGTCGCCCCCCAGGACGTGTATCCCCCGTTGTCGTGGGTGAAATCGACGTTACGGAACGTGAACGTCCCGTCGCGCTTGGCCCCCGCGCGGATCCGGATCTCCGTGGGCTGGCGCGTGGGCGAGGCGACGAACTCCTCCACCCGGTCGAACACGAGCTTCACCGGGCGTCGCGTCTTGCGGGCAAGATGCACGGCGATCGGCTCGTACGGATAGATGTCCAGCTTGGAGCCGAAGCCGCCTCCGATCGTGACCTGGATGACGCGGATGTCCTCCGGCGGGACGCCCACGATCGCCGCCATGTCCCGCCGGTAGAGGAACGGGACCTGCGTGACCGAGTGCAGCGTGAGCTTCCCGCGAGCGTCGAAGGTCGCGGCGATCCCGCAGGTGCCGAGACAGCAGTGCGCCACGTAGGGCAATCGGTAGGTTTCCTCGACGACCACGTCCGACTCGCGCGTTCCTGTCGAGACGTCCCCGTGCGAGTAGTCGAACGTGAACGGGACGTTGCTCTCCTTCTCCTCGTGGATCAGGGGAGCCCCCTCCCGTAACGCTTCCTCCGGGGTCAGGATCGGGGGGAGGTCCTCGTACTCGACCCGGATCAGAGCCACCGCCTCGCGCGCGATCGCAACCGTCTCGGCCGCGACCGCGGCGATCTCGTCGCGGATGCAGCGGACCTTGTCCCCCTTGAGCGGGGGGTTGTCCTTGCCGTGCCCGAACGGGACGTTGTCGATGTCCTTGGCGGTGATGACGGCTCGGACCCCCGGCAGCCGCTTTGCGGCACGGGTGTCGATCGAGACGATCCGCGCGTGGACGCGGTCGGTGCGCAGGATCGCCGCATGGAGCATGCGGGGTAGCTCGAGATCGTGGATGTAGATCGCGCGACCCGTGGCGCGTTCCGCGGCGTCGATCTTCGGGAAGCTCTTCCCGATCAGGCTGTCCTTTTCGATGCGCATCAGGATTCCCTCGCCGCGGCCCGGATCGCGTCCTGGATCTTCACGTAGCCGGTGCACCGGCAGAGGTTGCCTTCGATGGAGCGGGCGATCTGCTCGTCGGTCGGGCGGGGGTGCTCCCGCAGAAACGCGACCGTGCGCATGATCATCCCGGGGGTGCAGAACCCGCACTGGACCGCTCCCGCATCGACGAAGGCACGCAGCACGGGGTGGCGCATGCCTTCCGCGGCGTCGAGGCCCTCGATGGTCAGCACCTCACGGCCGTCGAGGAGGGCGGCCGGCAACAGACAGGAGTTCATCGCCTCCCCGTCGACGAGGATCGTGCAGGCACCGCACTCACCCTCTCCGCAGCCGATCTTGGTTCCGGTCAGGCCGAAGGCTTCGCGCAGGAGCTGCGTCGCCGGCTGCGCCGGGGGGACGCTCGCGGAGACGCTGTCGCCGTTCAGAGTGAAGCAAATCTCAATCATGGAGCAGCCTCTTCACGAACGCGCCGACGAGCGCGCGGCGGTAGCATTCGCTGCCCCGGATGTCGGAGATCGGGCTGACTTCCTCCGCCGCCGTCCGGGCCGCGCGCTCGACCACTTCCGGCGTCGCCGCCCGGCCCTCGAGGGCCTCTTCCGTCCTCCATCCACGCAGCGGCGTGGGTGCCGACGAGCCGAAGGCCACGCGGACCCGTTCGAGAACCTCCCGCCGAGGCGTGAAGGCCAGGCCCACCGTGACCACCGAGCACTCCATCGCCGGGCGCGTTCCCGCCTTCCGGAAGCGAAAGATTCGATCGGGCGAAGGAACGTCGATGCGGACCTCGACGAGCAGCTCGTCCGGTTGCAGCACCGATTCGCCGGGACCGGCAAAGAACTCCTCGACCGCCACGGTGCGGCGCCCCCCCGACGAGGCGAGCACCAACCGG
>JALGZO010000185.1 GCA_025774865.1 bacterium
CTGTTGCTCGACGTCGTGGGCAACCACTTCCCCGAACGCGAAGAGCCGTTCGAGGTGACCTACCTCTTGCGCTCGATCGCCCGGAAGCACCGGGTCCGGGTCAAACTCGCGGTGACCGAGGGTGGGGAAGTGGATTCGGTCACGGGGCTCTACCACTCGGCCAACTGGCACGAGCGCGAGGTCTACGATCTGTTCGGCGTACGGTTCCGCAACCACCCCGATCTGCGCCGCATCCTCTGCCACCACCAGTTCGAGGGGCACGCGCTCCGCAAGGATTATCCCATCGAGCGCGGGCAAGAGTGCACGGTCCCGGAGCTGCTGTTCGACGAGAGCACCATCCAGGAGGCGACAGACCACGCGGACGCCGTCGCGAAGGGCGACGCGGCGACGGCCGTGGCGGACGAGATACATCCGTCGGATCTCCTGACCGTGAACATCGGCCCGTCCCATCCGGCGACGCACGGGGCGCTGCGTGTCGAGGCCTTGCTGGACGGGGAGACCATCGTCGACTGCCGCACGGAGATCGGGTACCTGCACCGCTGCTTCGAGAAAGAGGCCGAGGATCACACCTGGGCGGAGATCATGCCGTACACCGATCGGCTGAACTACTGCTCCGCCATGCTCAACAACGTGATCTACGCCGCCGCCGTGGAGAAGATGATGGGCGTGGAGGTGCCGCCGCGCTGCCAGGTCATCCGGGTCATCGTCGCGGAGCTGTCGCGGATCATCGACCACCTGGTGTGCGTCTCCGCCAACCTCGTCGACCTCGGCGCCCTGACGAACTACTGGTATCTCTACAACGTCCGTGAGGGCATCTACATCGACATCATCGAGAAGCTCTGCGGATCGCGCCTGACCACGAACTACGCGCGCATCGGCGGACTGTCGCACGATCTCTTCGAAGGCTTCGCGGAGGCCGTGGAGCATAACCTGCAGAAGATGGAGGCGGCCGTCCGGGACGTGATGGGGCTCGTGGCCCGGAACCGGATCTACCTGGACCGCACCGTCGGCGTCGGCGCCATCGACACCGACGAGGCGCTGAGCTGGGGCTTCACCGGACCTTGCCTGC
This sequence comes from bacterium, assembly GCA_025774865.1. GTDB lineage: Bacteria > ARS69 > ARS69 > ARS69 > ARS69 > JALGZO01. The sequence continues at coordinate 1,070 of JALGZO010000185.1, forward strand.
GGGCCACGGGATTGGCCTACGACGTGCGCAAGCACGCCCCGTACTCCGGCTACGAGCAGTACGACTTCGATGTACCGACCGGCACGAACGGCGACACCCACGACCGGATCACGTGCCGCCTGGCCGAGATGTACCAGAGCGCCCGCATCATTCGCCAGGCGCTGCGGAAGCTGCCGGACGGCCCGATCTGCGTCGACGATGCGCGGGTGATCCTCCCGCCCAAGCGGCAGGTGTACGGGAGCATCGAGGGCGTGATGAACCAGTTCAAGCTCGTCTACGAGGGGATCCAGGTGCCCGTGGGCGAAGGCTACGGCTTCGGCGAGGGAGCCAACGGGGAGCTCGGCTTCTTCTGCGTCTCGGATGGGACCGGGCGGCCGCACCGCATGAAGGTGCGCCCGCCCTGCTTTCCCATCTTCTCGGCTTTCGGGCGGCTGCTGCGGGGGCACCTCGTCCCGGACACGGTGGCCATCCTCGGCAGCCTGAACATCATCGCCGGGGAGCTCGACCGCTGATGACCCACGATCGCCCCGCCTTCGTGCTTTCCGACGCCGCGATGCGGGAGTTCCATCGTCTCGTGGAGCGGTATCCGACGAAGGAGAGCGCGCTGATGCCGGCGATGTGGCTGATCCAGGATCAGGAAGGACACATCCCGCCGGAAGCCGTCGACTGGCTGGTGGAGCAGCTCGGGGTCTCGCACTCGCGCGTCTGGGAGCTGATGTCCTTCTACACGATGTTCCGGTCCGAGCCGCAGCCGGAGCACGTCCTGCAGGTCTGCCACAACATCAGCTGCCACATCGTGGGCGCCCGCTCCATCCTCGATCACCTCCAGCACCGGTTGGGCATCGGCGTGGGGGAGCGGACCCCGGACGGGAAGTTCGCCCTGGAAGGAGTGGAGTGTCTGGCGGCTTGCGGCATGGGACCGGCCCTGCAGCTGGGCAAACACTTCTACGAGCACCTCACGCCGGAGAAGGTGGACCGGATCCTGGAAAGCCTGCGGAACGGGAACATTCCGCGCGCCGACACCGATCGGGAGCTGGCGGAATGAAGGACGGCCGCATGCTCTCCGCCCGCTTCGGGCGCGTCGACGGTCACCGTCTCGCCGTGTACGAGCGGGAAGGCGGATACACGGCGCTGAGGAAAGCGCTCGGCAGCATGAGTCCGGCCGAGGTCCGCGAGGAGGTCGAGAAGGCGGGGCTTCGCGGACGCGGCGGCGCCGGCTTCCCGGCGGGCGTCAAGTGGGGGTTCGTGCCCAAGCAGGCCGAGCAGGTCTACTTCTTCGTGAACGCCGACGAGAGCGAGCCGGGCACGTTCAAGGACCGTTACCTGCTGGACTACGACCCGCACCAGACAATCGAGGGCTCCATCATCTCGTCCTACGCGGTGAACGCGGCGCTGTGCTTCATCTACATCCGCGGGGAGTTCGGTTGGCTGATCGACCGGGTGAACCGGGCCGTCGACGAGGCGTACGCGGCCGGCTACCTGGGCCGCGACATCCTCGGCAGCGGCTACGGTCTCGAGATGATCGTCCACAAGGGGGCGGGCGCTTACATTTGCGGCGAGGAGACCGGCCTCATCAACAGCGTGGAGGGCCGCAAGGGCCAACCGAACATCAAGCCACCTTTCCCGGCCGTCTCCGGGTTTCTCGGCCAGCCCACGATAGTCAACAACGTCGAGACCCTGGCTTCGGTGCCGTTCATCATCAACGACGGGTTCGAGGCGTACCGGCGGTTCGGAACCGAGAAGTCGCCCGGCACGAAGCTCTGGAGCGTGAGCGGGCCGGTGAAGAAACCCGGCGTGTACGAGGTTCCCCTGGGCATCCCCTTTCGCGAGTTCTTCCACGATCACCTCGGCGGCATGGTCGAGGGCGAGAAGCTCAAGGCCGTGATCGTCGGCGGGTCCTCCGTGCCGGTGCTGACGGCGGACGAGATCATGGACGTCGATCTGGACTACGAATCCCTGGCCGAGGCCGGCACGATGCTCGGCTCCGGGGGGATGATCGTCATTCCCGAGAGTCTCGGCATGGTCGAGCTCATCGAGGTGCTGATGCACTTCTACTGGGACGAGTCGTGCGGACAGTGCACGCCCTGCCGCGAGGGAACCGGCTGGCTGCACAAGATCGTGAAGCGGATGCGCCGGGGCGAGGGCGTGGGCGGGGACATCGAGCGCCTGGAGACGATCTGCGACGGCATGGCCGGCCTGACCATCTGTCCACTCTCCGATGCCGCCGTGATGCCGATGCGGAGCTTCGTGGAGAAGTTCCGCCCCGAGTTCGAGGCGCTCATCGAGAAGAAGGCCGCCCTCGTCGCGGCGAGCCGCTGGGCCCGCGGGGAGCCGGAGAAGCAGACATGGCCAAGCTGACGATCGACGGCCGCGAGCTCGAGGTCCCCGACGGAACCCGGCTCTTCGACGCGTGCACCGAGGCGCGGGGCGAGCCGTTGCCGCACTTCTGCTACCACCGCGACCTCTCCATCGCCGGCGTGTGCCGGCTGTGCCAGGTCGAGGTGGAGGGGATGCCGAAGCTCGCCATCGCCTGCAACATGATCGTCAAGGACGGCATGGTCGTGCACACGAAGAGCGAGCGGGTGAACCGGGCCGCGCAGCAGATCCTCGAGATGCACCTGATCAACCACCCGGTCGACTGCCCCATCTGTGACCAGGCCGGAGAGTGCGGGCTGCAGGATCAGTACATGAAGTATGGGCTGTACGAATCCGAGGTCGAGATGGCGGACAAGGTCCACAAGGACAAGGTCCAGATCATCGGCCCGGAGGTGATCCTGGACCAGGAGCGCTGCGTGCTCTGCAGCCGCTGCGTCCGGTTCGTCTACGAAGTGACCGGCACGCGCGAGCTCGGCATCTTCAACCGGGGGGACCGGGCGGAGATCGGCGTGGCGCCGGGCCGGCAGCTCGACAACAACTACAGCGTGAACACGGTGGATATCTGCCCCGTCGGCGCGCTCACCAGTCGCGACTTCCGTTTTCGGCAGCGCGTCTGGATGCTTCGCCGCGCGCCATCGGTCTGCCCCGGCTGCGCTACCGGCTGCAACGTCCACCTGGACCACAATGCGGGGCGCATCTACCGCCTCAAGCCGCGGCGCAACGACGAGGTGAACCGCGAGTGGATGTGCGACCTCGGTCGCAGAACCTACAAGGCGGTCCGCGACGAGAAACGGCTCACGGCGCCGCTTTCGCGGGAGAACGGCGAGCTGCGACCGACGAGCCGGGAACTCGCCCGGCAGCGTCTGGGAGAGCTGCTGTCCCCGGGCCGCGTGGGGCTCGCGGTGGCGTCGCCGCACCAGTCGCTGGAGGAGCTCTTCGTCTTTCGGAAACTGGTCGCCCGGATCGCGGGGGAGGGGAAGCTCGTGGGGGGCTTGGCGGGTGCCGGCCTGGGCGAGGGCGACGACATCCTCCTCGCGGCCGATCGCACGCCCAACCGTCGCGCTCTCCAGTGGCTCGGACTGCCGGAGATCTCCGTCGCCGATCTCGTGGCGCGGCTGCCAGAGGAGGCGAAGACGGTGCTCGTGTACGGCTCCGACCTGGCGGCGGACCCCGTCCTGAAGGAGACGCTGGCCGCCTGCGAGAGCCTCGTCTACCTCGGCCCGCATTCGAACTCCACCGCCCGCGCGGCGGCGCTCGTGATCCCGACGTGCACGTGGGCCGAGAAGGACGGGCTGTTCGTGAACCGGCAGGATCGCATCCAGGCTTTCCGTCGCGCCGTCGCGCCGCCGGAAGGGGTGGAGGAGGACGCGTGGCTGCTGGTCGACTTGCTCCGGGCGGCCGGCGAAGGGGACGCGCCGCGGGAGCTCACCGCCTGGCGGAAAGCGCTCGCCGAGGAACTCGGCCTCAGCGTCGATCTCAACCGTTTGCCGATCGAGGGTTTCGTCCGGGAGTCCACGGCGGCGGCCGCCGGAGGTGAGCGCTGATGGCCTACACGCTGGAGACCCTGGCCAAGATCGGGTTCATGCTGGCGATCATCCTCGGGTTCCTGCCGCTCTTGATCTGGGCGGAGCGGAAGGCATCAGCCTTCATCCAGGATCGGACCGGGCCGAACCGTGCCTCCGTCCTCGGGATCCGGCTGGGCGGACTGGTACACCCCATCGCCGACGTACTGAAGCTCCTCTTCAAAGAGGACTTCCGTCCGGCACGGGCGCACGCGGCCCTCTACACGCTGGCGCCGTTCATCATCATGGCGGTCGCCTTGACCACCTTTGCCGTAATCCCCTTCGGCGATTACATCCTGATCGCCGGACGCAAGATCCCGCTCGTCGTGGCGGACCTGAACGTGGGCATCCTCTACGTGCTGGCCATCGCCAGCCTCGGGGTCTACGGCACGGTGATGGGGGGGTGGGCATCCAGCAACAAGTACTCGTTCCTGGGAGGCGTGCGCTCCAGCGCGCAGATGATCAGCTACGAGATCTCCATGGGCCTCGCGCTGATGGGGCTCCTGCTGATCTTCTCCTCCTTCCGCCTGACGCACATCGTTGCGGGGCAGGGTGCACTGCTCTGGGGATTCCTCCCGAAGTGGGGGGTGGTGGTGCAGCCGCTCGGCTTCCTGCTCTTCATGACCGCGATCTTCGCGGAGTTGAACCGGAACCCGTTCGACCTGCCCGAGGGCGAGTCCGAGATCGTGGCCGGATTCCACCTGGAGTACAGCGGGATGAAGTTCGCGCTGTTCTTCATGGCGGAGTACTGCAACCTGGTGATCGCGTCGATGCTCTTGGCCACGCTCTTCTTCGGCGGCTGGCAGATCCCGTGGCTTCCGCGCCCGACGCTGGAGGCGCACGCGCCGTTGCTTCTACCCGGGCTCCTCGTCGTGACGGCGCTCGTCGGCCTGTGGATCTCGTCGGCGTTCTTTCGTCGGGCGAAGCGGGAGAGGGGCAAGTACGGCGACGCGCGAGACCGGGAGCCGGGTCTCTTGGGCGTCGTGTTCCTGGCGGTCGCGGCGGGGGCGCTGCTGTCGCTCGGGCTGAAGCCGTGGAACGTCGGTCCACTCGGAGCCTCGCTCTTCGCAACGGTCATGCAGGTGGGCGCGTTCGTCGGGAAGGTGGTCTTCTTCTGTTGGTTCTTCATCTGGGTGCGGTGGACGCTGCCGCGCTTCCGCTACGACCAACTCATGACGCTCGGCTGGAAGGTCATGCTTCCGCTGGCGCTGGCGAATCTGGTGATCACGGCCGTGGTCGTGGCGATCCTTTAGGAGGCGGACGGAGCAGCGATGACCGGGCACGAGCGAATGCCAGACTCCGCGTGGCAGAAGCGCACCACGTTCAAGGAGTCCATCTACATCTGGGAGATCGTTCGCGGGCTGGGCGTCACGCTTCGCCATCTCCTGCGAAACCTCGTTCGCATGTCGGACATGCCGACGATGCAGTACCCGGACGAGAAGCGCGTCTACAGCGACCGGTTCCGGGGGCGGCACCGGTTGATGCAGCGGGAAGACGGCTCGCCGCGCTGCGTGGCCTGCATGATGTGCAGCACCGTCTGCCCCGCCGATTGCATCACGATCGAGGCCGCCGAGCACGAGAATCCGCAAATAGAAAAGTATCCGGACCGATTCGACATCGACCTACTGCGCTGCGTGTACTGCGGACTGTGTGAGGAGGCCTGTCCGTGCGACGCCATCCGCATGGACACCGGCATCTACGAGATCGTGGCCGACGACCGGAAGAAGTTCGTCGTGAACAAGGAGTTTCTGCTGGATCACTCGCGGGGGCCGGAGCTGTGACGGCCGACGAAGGGGTCTCGTGATGTTCGAGAGCGCGCTCTTCTACGTCTGCGGCGGCGCGATGCTGGTCGGCGGGATCCTGATGGTGACGAGCCGCAACGCGGTCGTGGCCGCCTGCTGGCTGATCTTCGCTTTCCTCGCCGCCGCCGGCATCTTCGCGCTGCTGGCGGCGCCGTTCCTGGCCGTCCTGCAGGTCCTGATCTACGCCGGGGCCATCATGGTCCTGTTCCTGTTCGTGATCATGATGCTGCACGGACCCGTCCTCGAAGCGGAGCAGATCCGGACGGTTCCCCGGGCCTGGCCGGTGCTCATGGTGCCGTCGGTCGTCATCGCCATCGCGGTGATCGCCTGGCTCCGGGCGACGCCCGTGGGGACCGCTGCGGCGCGCCTTCCCGAGGAGTTCGGAACGGCGGAGCGGGTAGCCGCCCTCCTGCTGAACGAGTACCTGCTGGCGTTCGAGTTGATCTCCGTGGTGTTGCTGGTCGCGATCATCGGCGCGCTGTCGCTCGGCAAGTCGGAGAGGGGGCAGCCGTGGAAGTGACGCTCAACCACTACCTGGTGCTGGCCTCGGCGCTGTTCCTCACGGGGATGGTGGGGGTGATCGTGCGGCGCAACGCGCTCGTCGTGATGATGTGCATCGAATTGATGCTCTGCGCGGGGAACATCGTGTTCGCGGCGTTCAGCGAGAAGTGGGGCAACGAGGCCGGGCACGTGTTCGTGCTGATGAGCTTCGCGGTGGCGGCGGCCGAGGTGGCGATCGGGCTGGCGATCCTGGTCGAGATCTACCGGCGGCGCCGCACCGTCAACTTGGACGAGTTCAAGATCCTGAGAGGGTGAGACCGTGGAATCCCAGGCTGCCGACACGCTGCTGAGATGGATCGTCCTGCTGCCGCTGGGCGGGGCGGCCGTCATCGGCCTGTTGAATCGTCGCCTGCCCCGGCAGGCCGCCGGGCTGCTCGCCTGCGGCACGGTCGGCGTGTCCTTCGTCCTGGCCGTGAGGGTCTTCCTTCGCCTGCTGGAGCTTCCGGCCGAGATGCGATTCCTGTCGGACTCGGTCTACACGTGGATCGGCTTCGGCCGTCTCACGGCGGAGGTGGGCTTCGCGGTGGATCCGCTCGGGGCGGTCATGGCCCTCGTCGTGACGGGCGTCAGCTTCCTCATTCACGTCTACTCCCTGGGTTACATGGCGCACGACGACGGATTCCGTCGCTTCTTCGCGTACCTAAACCTGTTCGTCTTCTTCATGTTGACGCTGGTTCTCGGAGAGAACCTGCTGCTGATGTTCGTGGGCTGGGAGGGCGTCGGTCTTTGTTCCTACCTGCTCATCTCCTTCTGGTTCAACGAGGAGGCGAACGCCGTGGCGGGCAAGAAGGCGTTCGTCGTCAACCGGGTGGGCGACTTCGGCTTTCTGCTCGGGATTCTCCTGCTCGGCACGACGTTGCTGCCCCATCTCGAGTCGGGCGAAGGAGTGTTTTCCTTCCGAACCCTGGCCACGCACAGCGACCTGCTGGCTCCGATCGCCACCGCCCTGGGGCTGCTCTTCTTCCTCGGCGCCACCGGGAAGTCCGCGCAGATACCGCTTTACATCTGGCTTCCGGACGCGATGGCGGGTCCGACCCCGGTCAGCGCACTGATCCACGCCGCCACCATGGTGACGGCCGGCGTCTACATGATCGCCCGCCTGAACTTTCTGTACGTGATGTCGCCCACCGCGATGCTGGTGGTGGCTGTCGTCGGCGGGGTGACCGCGCTGTTGGCCGCCACGATCGCCCTGACGCAGAACGACATCAAGAAGGTCCTGGCCTACTCCACGGTCAGCCAGCTCGGCTACATGATGTTGGCCTGCGGGGTGGGGGCCTTCGCCGCGGGCATCTTCCACCTGGTAACGCACGCGTTCTTCAAGGCGCTGCTCTTCCTGGGAAGCGGATCGGTCATCCACGCCATGAGCGACGAGCAGGACATGCGTTTCATGGGAGGTTTGGCGAAGCGTCTCCCCGTCACGTTCTGGACCTTCCTGGCCGGAACGCTGGCGATCGCCGGCCTGTTCCCGCTGGCCGGCTTCTTCAGCAAGGACGAGATCCTCTGGAAGGCCTTCAGCGAGGGCTCGACCTGGCTTTGGGGGGTGGGCTTCCTGGGGGCCGGCTTGACCGCGTTCTACATGATGCGGCTCGTGGTGCTGACGTTCGGCGGTCAGAATCGCGCGTCGGAGAAGGTACGTGGTCACATCCACGAGTCGCCGGCCACGATGACGGGGCCTCTGGTGATCCTGGCCGTGCTCTCGGTGTGCGGAGGCTGGATCGGCTGGCCCCACTTCCTGGGCGGCGCCAATCACTTCGAGCGGTGGCTGGATCCGGTCTTCGAGGGCGGCCACGCGGTCCACGCGGCCGTCGAGCTCGATCACGAGATGGCCGAGCCCGCGCACGCCGGCGCCGAATCGGTTCCCACCGCCGAAGCCGCCGGCGGGAGCGGCGCCGTGGCCACCCACGACGCTTCGCACACCGCGCTCGAGTGGACTCTCATGTTCGCCTCGCTGGGCATCGCCGTGCTCGGCCTGAGCCTCGGCTACTGGATCTACTCGCGTCGGATCGATCTCGCGGAGCGGCTGCGCGGAATGGCCGGGGGCCTCGTCCACCGCGTGCTGTGGAACAAGTACTGGGTCGACGAGCTCTACGACACGACCGTCGTCAAGCCGGGCTACACACTCTCGGAACGCGTTCTCTGGGGCTGGATCGACAAGCGTTTCGTCGACGGCCTGCTCGTCAACGGCTCGGCGCTGATGGTGTCGCTGACCGGAGGGATCCTGCGGCTCGTCCAGAACGGAATGCTCCGCTCCTACGCCTACGTGTTCGCGATCGGCGTTGCCGTTTTCGTGCTCTACCTGTCGGTCTCGAGCTAGGAGGGCGCCGGCGTGCCGTTCATCATGGAGCACTTGCTGACCTGGGTGACGTTCCTGCCGCTGATGGGCGTCGCGGTGATCCTGCTGGTGGCGCGACAGGACGCCGCCGCCCGTGTCACCGCCCTGCTGTTCACACTGCTCGATTTCGTGCTCTCGCTGGTCCTGTTCTTCCGGTTCGAAGTCGGTCGGGGCGGAGACCAGTTCGTCGAGAAGATCCCGTGGCTCTTCGAGGGCAAGATCCAGTACCACCTGGGAACGGACGGAGTGTCCCTGGTCCTGGTGCTTCTCACCACGTTCCTCGGCCCCGTGGTCGTGTTGAGCACGTGGAACGCGATCCGCGAACGCGTCGTGGAGTTCATGGTCTTCCTGTTGGTGCTCCAGACGGCGATGATCGGGACGTTCTTCGTGCGCGACATGCTGCTCTTCTACGTGTTCTGGGAGGCCATGCTCGTCCCGATGTACTTCCTCATCGGGATCTGGGGAGGCGAGCGGCGCGTCTACGCCACCATCAAGTTCTTCATCTTCACGATGGCCGGCAGCATCTTCATGCTGGTCGGTATTCTGTACTGCTACTTCCGGGCCGGCAGCATGGATCTGGCCGCGTTCCTCGCTCTCGATCTCGGCGTCACCGAGCAAATGTGGCTGTTCGCCGCCTTCATCCTTGCCTTCTCCATCAAGGTGCCGCTGTTCCCGTTTCACACGTGGCTTCCGGACGCCCACGTGGAAGCCCCGACCGCGGGTTCCGTCATCCTGGCCAGCGTTCTACTGAAGATGGGCACCTACGGTATGCTGCGATTCGCCCTGCCGCTGTTCCCCGCCGCCGTGGGTGCGTTCGCGCCCTGGCTCGGGATCCTGGCCGTCATCGGCATCATCTACGGGGCGCTGGTCGCGATGGTGCAGCCCGACGTGAAGAAGCTCGTCGCGTACTCGAGCGTGAGCCACCTCGGCTTCGTGGTGCTGGGGCTCTTCAGCATGACCGCGGCAGGGGTGGCCGGCGGGATGTTCGTGATGCTGGCCCACGGTCTGAGCACCGGGGCACTCTTCCTTCTGGTGGGAATCATCTACGAACGACGCCACACGCGCGAGATCGCGGAGTTCGGAGGGCTGGCTCACGGCATGCCGCTGTACGCCGCGGCGTTCATGATCGTCACCCTGGCGAGCATCGGTCTGCCGGGGCTTTGCGGATTCGTGGGTGAGTTCCTGGTCCTCTTCGGGTCGTTCCAGAGCAGCCTCTTGCCCCACGCCCGTCTGCTGACGGTTCTGGCCACCGTCGGAGTCGTGCTCGGGGCCATCTACATGCTCTGGATGTACCAGCGCGTCTTCCTGGGGCCGCTGCACAACGAGAAGAACCGCGGGCTGCCCGACCTGAGTCTCCGCGAGGGTCTCGTCCTGCTGCCGATCCTCGTCTTCATCGTCTGGCTGGGAGTACAGCCCGGTCTCGTGCTGGACCGCCTGCAGCCTTCCATCGACGAGATTCTGACGCCGGTGACGGAGCACTACGACCTGGCGGACCGGGCGGGGACGAATCCGTTCGTGGGAGAAGAGCTGGCCCTGAAGGAGCGCGACCGATGAACGAAATCGGCCTCGCCGCGGAACCTTCGCTGTCCCGGCAGATGGGTGTGTTGCTGCCGTACCTGATCGTGGGCGGTGGCGGGCTGCTGGCCATGGTCCTGGACTCCACGGCCCGCAGCGTGGGGACGGGTCGCCTTTACGCGCTGACGGTCGCGGTACTCGTGGCCGCCGGCATCGCGCAGCTCTTCCCGGCCGTGACCAGCGACGCCCCGACCCTTCTCGGCGGTATGCTCTGTCACGATTCCTACGCGCACTTCTTTAACTACCTGTTCCTCGGCATTGCGCTCCTGACCGTGACGTTTGCCGCGAGTCCGAACGGCGCGGGCGGCAGG
>JALGZO010000186.1 GCA_025774865.1 bacterium
AGGTTCGTTCAAGCAAGCGGACCTAGAGGATTCGCAAGTCGTGTATTTGCGCGCGGCGGGAGGGCGATACGGCGATATGATGGGCCGCGGCCCAACCAACGAGGAGGGATCGATGGAGAAGGTGAATCTCGCGGACAAGTTCTCGCTGTTCGCCGAGATCTACGTCCCGAAGATCGTGGGGGAGCTCAACGATCAGTACGTCAAGCTCGTGCGCATCCGGGGACCGTACGTGTGGCACGACCACGAGAACGAGGACGAGATGTTCCTCGTGATTCAGGGTCGGATGCGGATCGAATTCCAGGATCGGACGGTCGAGCTGAATGAAGGGGAGTTTCTGGTCATCCCTCGCGGCGTCGAGCATCGACCGGACGCAGATGAGGAAGCCCTCGTCATGCTCTTCGAACCGAAGTCGACCGTGAATACCGGAAACGTGGAACACGCGTATACCAAGACGGAGCTGGAGCGGATCTGAGTCCGCCGATTCAATCCGTCTTGTAGAGACTCTTCACGCGGCCCCAGCTCGTGGGTTCCACGGCGGTCGGATTCTCCGTGCCGGGGGTGGGCGTCCCGTTCGCGAAGTCGGACCCGAGGGTGAGGAGACCTCCGCCACCGTTCGTCCCGTCAAAGGCCGCGGACTCGCCGGCGGCGGCCTGCGGCACAAAATCGTAGTGGTCGGGCGAGGTCTCGGTCCAGATGCCCTTGTCGCGCGCCACGCTGGATCTCCCCCCACCCGGAATGCTGTCGGTTCCCCACTGCACGAAGTCGACCATGTTGTTGGGATCCGCGAAGAGCGACGTGCTGTACAGCCCGAGGTCGGAGACCGAATCCAGCGAGAGGCGGGCATCCGACTGGAGCGCGACGATCTCACCCGGTCCGAGGTTGAAGTCATCGCCGTGGAGGATCGTCAGGTTCGCCAGCGCCTGGTAGTCGAAGCGGGCGCAGAAGAACCAGCCGCCCACGTCGATCGAGTCGGTGCCCGTGTTCTTGAGCTCGATCCACTCGTCGGCGTTGCTCGCGCCGAGGTAGAAGACCTCGTTGATGACGACATCGGTCGCGGCGGCGCGAGCGAGTCCGGGGCCCAGCGCGACGATCAGCGCCGCCAGGGCGGTTCGAGTGTCCACGTGCGTACTCCAGTAGGGGATCGGCAGGCTGACAGCATACCACGCAGCGCTTTCAGTCACACGCGATCAGGCTCTACTCCGACGATTCACCGCCCGCTCCGCGCCGGAGCACGACGGTCCGGCCGCCCTCGAAGTCGCCGAAGAGCTCGTCGACGCCGTCGGCCCAGCGCACCGTCACCGCGGTGACCCCCGACTCGGGGCCGAGCCCCAGGTGCACGCTCGGATCGTTCGCCGTCGCGTAGCCGAAGGCCGACACGACGTCGCGTCGCACCCGTGCGCCTCCCACGGAAGAAGTGACGACCGCCCCCAGGGCATCACGCCCGCTACGCTCGAGCACGCGGAAATGGATCCAGCCGCCTCGCTCCTGCACGACGTTGCGCAGCACGTGGACCGGTCCGTCCCGGTTGACGACGACGACATCCACGCCACCGTCGCCGTCCAGGTCCCCGAACGCGGCGCCCCGCGAGGTCTCGAAGAGCGGCCGCGCCGTTCCTCCCCGCGGCGTCACGGGTTCGAAATGCCCTGCCGCCGTACCACGCATCAGCGCGTTGGGTTCCGCGTAATCGTCGTCGGTGTACGGCTCGGGCGAGCGCTGCACGCGGCCGCTCGCGTAGTACAGATCCAGGTTTCCGTCGTTGTCGAAGTCGACGAAACCGATTCCGAACCGCGTGTACCGTCGCGTGGGCACGGCGAGGCCGAACGCGGCGCTTCGATCCGAGAAGAGGCCGTCGTCGTTCATGTAGAAGGAGTCCGACTCACCTTGCAAGTTGACGACGAGCAAGTCGAGGTCGAGGTCGCCGTCCACGTCCGCCGCCGCCACGCCCATGCCGGCCTTCGCCCGCCCGTCCTCATCGAGAGCGCAGCCGCGGAGGAGTCCCTCGTCCGCGAAGCGACCGTCGCCCTGGTTCAGCCAGAGCTGGTCCAGCATCGTGTCGTTCGCCACGAAGACGTCGGGGCGTCCGTCCCCGTCGAAGTCGCCGCAGGTAAGGCCGAGGCCGTTCCCGGCGGCCGCCTCGATCCCCGCGGTCGCGGTGACGTCAGTGAACGAGCCGTTCCCCTCGTTGCGATACAGGACGTCACCCGCGGGAGCCTCGTAGTTCGTGGGCAGGCAGTAGTCCGGAGCGCCGAAGTCGTTGTGGCAGTCGAGCTCGCCAGCCGCCGTCCACACGACGTAGTTGACGACGAAGAGATCGAGGTCGCTGTCCGCGTCGTAGTCGAAGAAGGCTGCGCTCGTTCCCCAGCCGGGATGGCCGGTGCCGGAAGCGTCAGTCACGTCCGTGAACTTTCCGGCGCCGTCGTTGCGGAGAAGCACGTTCGCGCCGACGTTCGTGACGTAGAGGTCGCAGTCGCCGTCGTCGTCGTAGTCTCCCGCCGCGACGCCGATACCGTAGCCGGGGTCGGATGCTCCACTTCCCTCTGTCACGTCGGCGAAACGGAAGCCGCCGTCTTTACGGTACAACCGGTTTCCCTCCGTTCTCCGGGCAGGAGCCGAGAGCAGGTTTCGCCCGCCCTGCACGAGGTACAGATCGAGATCTCCGTCCGAGTCGTAGTCCAGAAGCGCACAGCCGCCGAGGATGATCTCGGGGAACAGGGGACGACCGCGGTGGCCCGAGTCGCAGCGGAAATCGACGCCGGCCGCGGCCGCGACCTCTTCGAACCAGGGAGGAGCCGACTCGTCGAGTCCGGGATCGGATGGTTCGCCGCCGCAGGCGGCGAGGCCGAGGGCGACGAGGA
>JALGZO010000187.1 GCA_025774865.1 bacterium
GGCGGCGAGCACCGGTGCAGTCATTGACAACATGGCCACCACGGCAGCGATCAGCGCAGCCGGCCTGGATGACGGTGAACGGGCGATTCGGGGCAATCTCATTGTCTTCTCCGGGATGAAGCGTAAACCTTGGGACGATATCATCTACTTTACCGCGGCCAGGGGGTCCCGCGCCTCCCTGAAGTTTCGTCGCCCGGACGGACGTCGGTCCTACGCACCGTCCATCATCGACCGGAATGCCCGCAGTGACGTTCGAGCGGTAATGGTGAAGCGGCCCAGGGGATCCGCCGCAAGCGAGTCCGCTCGGGGCGGAGCGTTTCGATAGGGCCAAAGCGTGGCGACTCCCCGGAACCCGAGCGACTGGGCCAGGGAGTCCACCTCGGCGGATCCCGCCCCGAAGGGCCAGGCGAGGAATCGGCTCTCGTGGCCGAGCTCCCGCTCGATGCTTCTTCGGCTGGCCAGCAGATCCGCGCCCAGAGGTGAGAAGGGGGACACTCTGCCCATCCGGTCACGGGACGCCATGAGAACCCGAGGAACGTGGCGACCTCGGGAGCGCACCTTCGTGTGCATCTGGTGCGTGTGACTCTCGACCCGGATCACGCCCTCACGCTCCAGTTCTCGAAGGGTCTCCCAGTCCGTGATTTCCAGATCGTTCCAACCCCGTTCTCCCACCCGGCCGGTGATCATGAACACCGTGGCACGGTAGCCGTAGCGCCGGAGCACGGGGACCGCGTAATCCACGAACGAGCGCTCACCGTCGTCGATCGTGATCACCACGCTGCGGGGTGGGATGCTTCCCTGGCCGTCCATCCAGTCGGCGAGCTCTTCGAGGTCGATCGCCTCGTAGCCATTCTCGTGGAGGTACCGCATGTGTTGCTCGAACGTGGGAACGGTCGTGGTCCAGAAATCCTTGTCGGGAATCGTCGGGAGGTTCAAGAACACCGCGCCGAGCACGCGGACGAGTCGGCCCAGCGTGAATCCGGGCCGGAAGTAGTGGTAGCAAAGCACCGGTACGCCTTCGGAGCGTGCGTTTACGAGGCTCGCGAACCGCACTTGCTCGTCGGGGGCAAAGACGGGCGGCACGGCAAGGTCGCTCTGCGCTCGAGGGGTGTCGTCCAGGCGATTCCACTCCGCGACTGCACCGACGCCGAGCACCGCCGATACGATGAAGCACACCGCACTCGCGAGGAGGTGATTGGAGCGCTTCGGGCGGACGATCATGTTCCGGCGAAGAGAGCGAGTCCCACGCCTTCACGCTCGTAGCCGTCGCTCGTGTCGAACCGCGACGTCGACTTGCGCGCGAACGCGAAGAAGCCGTAGTCGGGCCAGGGGCGCCACCGCACTTCGACCCCGCCGTCGAGAACGCCGAAGCGACCGTCTCCGTCCTCATGTTCCGACGCGAGGCGGGCGTCCCCGGCGAATCTCCATTCGGTCCCGACGGCCCACGCGGCCCCCGCCCGCACGAAGAGTGCGTCGTAGCGATCCGGGTTGTAGTAGCCGTGATCGAACGTCTGATCGAAGGTGAACCAGGATACTCCCGCTCCGAATGAGATCGGGCGCCACGGCCAGGGCGTCAGGTCCAGCTCCCCGGAAGCGGCCCAGCGCGCGTTCCCGTCGGAATAATCGCCGTAGCCGGCTTCTGTCCGGGCGATCAGGCGGTCGTTGATCCGACGATCGAGTCCGAAGGAGAACTGATCGATGTAGAGCCGGCGGGCTAGCGCCCGTGGCGTCGTGATGTGAACACGCGCGAGTCCGCCGTCCAGCCGGGTCCAATCGGCCGGCCGCCAGGTCGCCCAGCCGTCCCAGAGCAGCCGGGTGGACTCGACCTCGTCACCCGGGATCGTCGTTCCGTCGCCGGCGTCGACGTCGCGCTGGCCCGACTCCTGAGTCAGAACCGTGAGGTCGAGGTTGAGGGCGACCGAGTGTGAAGCGGCCCAGGATCCCCCGCCCGTCGTGCGAACGGCACGGATCTCCCCAGGCCCGGGTTGCTCCGCGCGATCGAACGCCAGCTCGCCGCGAAGCCGGAATCGCGGAGCCGGCGCCCCCTCCGCCCGGACCCCCCAGGTCGTGATGTCTTCGTCATCGCCGTCGGTCCAGAACGAACCGGCCGCCTCCCACACCGCTCGGCGATCGGCCTCCAGCTCGTGGCGTAGCTTCGTCGCTTCCGAGCCGTCGACGCCCTCGAGCATGTGTTGCCCGAGATCCGGCCGGCCTTGCCAGTACCACGCCTGCGCGAGTCCCGTGCGCGCCTCCGCGTCCGTTCGATCCCGCTCGAGGAGCTCTTCATAGTGTGTTGCCGCCTGCCGGTGTCGCCCGCGCGCGTTCTCGGCGGCGGCCAGACCGAGGAGCGCCTCGCGGGAGTCCGGCGCGGTCTCGAGCACCCGTGCGTACAAGTGGGCCGCCTCGGCATGATCCTCCCGCCAGGCCGTGACCCGGGCGAGACCGAGGAGCGCTTCTTCGTCGGCCGGGTCTTCCGCGACGACGCGGGCGTAGATCTCGTCGGCTGCGAGCAGGTCGTCGGACCAGGCGAGGGCGCGGGCGAGGCCGAGCACGGCGTCGCGATCGTCGGGGTGGCGCTCGAGATGCTTCCGGTACCAGGGGAGGGCTTCCTCCGGCCGCTCCATCCAGGTGAGCTGATCCGCCACGAGGAGCTCGATCTCGGGCTCCAGCGACGAATCGAGCTCCAACGCGGCGAGGGCCGCCACCACGGCGTCCGAGTGCCGAGACTCTTCGGCCGCCTGCTCGGCGTCGGCCAGTAGCTCCTCGATGCGCTGGGCCCGGGCCACGTCGGCTGCCGTTTCAGGAAGGCGGGGAAGGCCGAGCGGCATCGCCGACGCGGAGCCGGGGCCTGCGCACGCCAGGGCCGCGAGGAAGAGAATCGCCCGGAGAGCGGTCAGTCTCGACGCGTCTTCCACTGTGTCCCCTTTCGGGCGGGTTCGCGCAAGAACCCGGCGGGAGTGGAGCGAACCGTGACGACCGCGAGAAACATCCAGTAGATCAACGGATAGAACACCGCGATGGGATAGGTGCGGCCGAGGCGGAAGTCGTATCGCCGGTCCAGGAGCACGCCCGTGAAGAGCTGGGCGAGGCACACCGTGGCCATGGACATTCCCCACCAGTTCGGGATGGGACTCCCCCCGATGGGCGGGAAGCCGAGCGCGTAGGACACGACCCAGAGCGACGTGAGCAGTACGAAGCTGTATCCCCACACGATCGAGAATGTCGACTCCAGCACGACGGGCCAGAAGCGGCGCGCTCGCCAGTTGAGCAACTGACGCGCGTGCCGCCGCAGCACTTGGGCGAGCCCCAGCGCCCAGCGGCGACGCTGATTCCAGAGGTCCACCCACCGCTCGGGTACACGCATCCAGACGACCGCACGCGGCTCGTACCGGATGTCCCAGTGGCGCAGCTGCAGCTTCCAGCTGATGTCGATGTCCTCCGTGGCCATGTCCGGGCTGAAGAGCCCCACGTCCTCGAGAGCGCTCCGGTGGAACGCCCCGACCACGCCACTCACCGTGAGGATCCGACCCCAGATCCGCTGGGCCCGCTTCTGGAGCGAGATGATCGAGGTGAACTCGATCGCTTGCAGTTGGGTGAGAAGGTTCCCGCGGTTGAGCACGCGCGGATTCCCGGTGACCGCGGCCACGCGAGGATCTTCGAAATGCGGAACGATGTGGCGCAGGATGGACGGGTCGGGACGGGCATCGGCATCGACGATGAGAATGATGTCACCGCGGGCGCAACGGAGACCGTCATTGAGCGCCATCGCCTTGCCTTCATTGATGTTCTTCTCGGCGATCCGGATTCGTCCGTCGGCGTTGAGGCGATGCAGGATCTCCAGCGTTCCGTCGGTGCTCGCGTCGTCGACGAGCAGCACTTCGTAGGCCGGGTAGTCGATGGCGAGCAGGGATTCGATCGAACGCTCGACGTGCAGGGCTTCGCAGTAGGCCGGCACGAGGATGGTGACGAACGGTGGGTTCTCGCCGATTGGTGGCGCCTCCTTGCCCCGATGCTCCCGGCGCACGTGATACATCAGGGAAGTGAGGATCCACATCAGCCCGGTCAGCATCGGGTACCACGCGAAGAAGAGGAGCCACCCCATGTAGCCCGGCGTGTGCTGGATCCAATCGAGCAGCGAGACGACGTCCGTCATGGCGCGCGGACCTCAGCCGCCGGTGGTTCGGCCTCGAGTGATTCGGCTCGGAAATGCTTTTCGTCCCCCTCGACGTGGATGATCACCCGAGTCGCGTGTCGGAGGTCGGCCCCCGATTGCACTCGGATCCGTCGCCGGTGGAAGTCGACGGCGACGGCGACGCGATCCGGGGGGCGTTCGGCCCGACGCCCCTCGAGTTTCCGGGCTAGGCGCCGGTTGTAGTCGACCCACGCCCGCGTGCCGGTCCATACGCCGGCGATGAAGAAGACGAGGACCCCGAACGAGATCAAGGCCTCCTGGCCGACCCCGCGAGCGAGTACGACGCGCCAGTATGTGAGATAGGTGAGCCACAGGACGGCCGACAGGACGAGGTGGCGCACGACGGTGGCCCTGCGAGCGGGCGGGCGCTCGTGCGGCCCGTCCGAGGGACGGTGGATGCCAGGTGGTGGCCCGTCCTCGTGAGGGCCGGGTCGCAGTCGCGGAAAGGACGGTCTCCAGGTACCCGGCAGAGTTCGCCGGATCCGGGTGGTCAGTCCACCCGGGGAGGCCTTCTTGATCCAGGTCGCCATACCCCGGAATTCGGCGGCGGCGTCCGGCTACCTTATAGCGGGAAGGGCCCTCGCGAGAGCTTCAGCGGGAGATTCGCCGATTCGTCGAGTGGGCACGATTCGCTCCGAAAGGGGATCGCATGCGGGGAGTTGCGAACAATGGCCGGATCTTGGCGCCCGCGACTCGGTCACCCTCACTCGAACCGAACGAGTCGACGCGTCCGGCTGATCGACCCGGCGGTCAGCCGGTACAGGTAGACGCCCGCCACCGGCAGATGCTTCCCACTCCAGCGCACCTGGTGAGCCCCAGCGGGCTGGAACTCGTCGACCAGGGTCGCGACCTCCTGGCCGAGGACGTTGAAGACTCTCAGTTCCACGTGAGTTGCCGCCGGCAACTCGTACCGAAACGTCGTGAAGCCATCGAAGGGATTCGGGTGGTTGTGAAGCCGCAGCGCGGCGGGCGAGTCGACCACCCGGGCGCTCACCGCCGTCTGCAGCCAATCGTCGTAGAGCCCCTGAAGGAGATCGATGGGGTTCTGATTGCTGCTGGTGTTGTTGACGTTTAAGTCGAGGTAGAGATCATTCGTGGGATCGCCGGGCCGCGCCACGCGAATGAAGGCCGAGATCGACGGCTTGTCCGGGAGGCAGCGCGTATCGGCCCCCGGTACGTTCGCTCCCTGCAGGGCCGCCATGAGCTTGTCGGCCAGGGTGCCCGAGGTGGTGAGGAATGCCAGCTCCATTCCGTCGAGGATCTCCTGGCCGAGAAGGATGTTGCCCGCGATCGCGTAGGTGACGCCGAGCTCGTGGTTCTTGTAGTCGAAGCAATTGATGCCCGTGTACGCCGCGCTCCGGCCGCCTCCGATGAGATCCACCACTCCGTACTGGCGGATCGTCGGGTTGCCGCCGGAATCGTGAACGACGAGCGAATCGATGATCTGCTGGGGCGAATGTCCCTGGTTCATCAAGAGCCGGGCGTAGTTCTGATTCTGCGCGGTCCAGTAGGACTGGGTATGGATGGCTCCGAGCCCCGGATGGACATCACTGATGATGATCGAGCCGGCGATGCAGGAGGCACCCGCACTCCCGACTTCTTGAGTATTCGGATCCACGGCGACGATCGAAAAGGTCGCGAGAGCGGGGAAGGCTCCCAGGATCGTCGCCGCGCAGAGAAGGGCCAACCCGAGTCGGAGACGTTTCATGATCTGCTCCTTCGCCGACAGTCGGGTGTCCGCGGCCGAGCCGGAGCTACCTCACGACTGTCATCTTCACCGTCTTCTTGTCCGCACCCGCTGTGAGCACGACAAAGTAGACGCCACTTCGCACGTCCGCCGCGATCCAGGGCGCCGCGCGGACCACTCCGTCCCCGTGGGGCAGCTGAACCACGCGGTCGATGAGCCGCCCGTGGACGTCGTAGATATCGAGGGTCACTTCGCCCTCGTGTTTGGCCGCGAACCGGAGCCACGTCCGATCGCGTACCGGATTCGGCGAGGGCGGGTCGAGCATGAGGTTCAGCGCCGCGCCCGCGACAGACACATCCGCCCCGGTGGAGACCCCCGGGAGGTCCACTTCCCAGGCCCCGCGACCGTACGTCCCGGCCACGAGCTTGCGCGTGGATCGATGAATCTCCAGGTCCGTCACGACGACGTTCGGGAGGCCCGTTTCGAACGGCACCCAGTTCGCCCCGCCGTTCGTGCTCGACCAGACCCCGAAGTCCGTTCCGAGGAACCAGTCATCCGGGTTCGCCGGGTCCGCGATCATCGTGTTGACGGGAATCGAGGGGAGATCTCCCGTCACGTCCGTCCAGCTCGCACCGAAATCGGTCGTGACCGCGAGGTGGGCGACGTTGTTGAACGAACCGAACGTGACGAACGCCGTGCCGAGGTCGGAGGGGTGAGCCTGGATCTTGGTCTCCGATCCGACGGGGAAGCCGTAGTTGGCCGCGGGCGTCCAGGAATCACCACCGTCCGTCGAGACGAAGGGGCGCGTGGGGTTCACCGACCAGACCACATCGCCGTCGGTCGGGCTGATCGAGATCCAGATCGCGGTGTGGGGTGCGATGTTCGACCAGAGGAAGCCCCCGCTCGTGGTGCGGAAGATCCCGTTGCTCGTGGAGGTGAACAGCCGATTCCCCTGGTTTTGATCCTCGTCGACGGCGGTCACCCAGTCGCCCTGCCCGTCGATCCCGTTCATGATCGGGAACCAGCTGGCTCCGCTGTTGAGGCTCTTTACGTGGTTACCGAACTGCCACTCAGCGTAGACCGTCCCGTTGCCGGGATTGATATTGCACACCATACCATCGGCGATGAGGGTCGAGATGAACCAGTCGTTCGGCCCGGCGTCGCGACCGGGGAAACCGTTGTCCTGAGATCCACCGGTCATGAAGGTCGGATTGCTCTGCGACACGCAGATGTCGTAGAACTGGAACGTCGGAAGACCTTCGCGACGGGAGTTCCACGACTGTCCGTCGTCGGTCGACTTCCATACGCCCCCGTCGGTGCCCACCCACACATCGTTCGTAGACCCCGGCTCGTACGCGATGGCGTGGTGATCCCAGTGGACGTCGGTCTGGTTGCCGAGCGCGGTGACGCTGTGAGTCTCGGTGAGCGTGACGCCACCGTCGCTCGACTCGTACATGCGGACACCGCCGGCGATGACCCGGTCCCGGTCGTCGGGATCGACGACGATCGTGAGGTTGTACCAGCCCTGGCTGTTCACCATGTTCGTGGAGGTGTTTCGGGCCTCCCAGGTCGCGCCGTCATCCGTGCTCCGGTAGACGCCAAGCGTCTGGTGGTTGTCCGAGCGCGTGTAGTTGGCGTAGATCACGCTGGGATCCGCCGGAGTCACGGCGATCTTGGTCTTGCCGATGAGAGTGGGCGTGGGCTGTCCGGTTCCGACCGCCGACCACGTCAGACCGTCATCGGTCGACACCTTGACGTTGTTGCCGCCAGCGCCGGAGCGGCCGCGACACGTGTACATTCGAGCGGGCTCGCCGGGCTTGCATTTCACGTCGTAGTAGTGCCCACCGGACATGACTCTCGTCCAGTTGTCGCCCTGATCGATCGAGCGCCAGAGCCCGTCCGTGGCGCCCGCGAGGATCGTCCCCGTGAGCGGATTCACCTCCATGTGATGGAAGCCGTGACCGCTCGGCAGGTTGAAGGTGAGGCTCGTCGGCTGCCAGGTGGCACCGCTGTCGGTCGACTTGAAAATCCCGACCCCGGACTGCCCTCCGGCTCCTTCGCCGGTCCCGACCAGAACCACGCTCGGATTCTGATCGAGAACGGCGACGGCACCGATGAGAAGAGACGGCAGCTGATCGGTCGCCGTCGTGTACGTGTCGCCGCCGTCGCTCGACTTCCAGAGGCCGCCGCTCGCGGCGCCGATGTAAACGACGTTCGGATTGGTCGGATGGAACTCGATCGTGGTGATGCGTCCGGAGAGGTTCACGGGGCCGAGCTGGAACCAGCCGGCTCGAGGCGATACGCCGAGCTGCCTCTCGCGCTTGATCCGCCACGCGTGGAGCACCTCCTGCGGCTCGGGGAGCCGTCCCCCCAGGCGGCGCTGGATGTTCCATTTGATCCGGTTGAACGGCTTCCATCCGCTTCCCGGTTGGTCGCGGAGCTCCGGATGGGCAGCGTAGAATCGCTCCATCGATTGGATCCAATCGGGGAGCGGTGAATCAGGGTGTGGCTCCGCGGCCGTCGCGGTCTCTCCGGCGAAGGCGGTCAATGAGATCGAGGCGACGAGCAGAGAGGTTCTTCGGAGAAAGGAAGCTCGAGACATACCACCCTCCTGGGTTTCCGCCGGCGAAGAGCGAGCCGAGTCGGCCGCGGTTGCGCACGTAGCCGCGAGTCCGGGGAGAGTGGAAGTCTAGCACATGGGGTGACGGGACTGATGTCGGCCGTCGGGTAGGGCTCGACCGGACGGCACGAGCCCTACCCCGGGCCGCATCGAGCGAGCCGTCCGGGGTGCGAACGCCGGTGGGGAAGAGGCGGTCAGCTCTTGTTCTTGAACTGAGCCTGCTTCCGGTGGTTCCGAACCGAGAAGTAGGCAACGCCCAGGATGACCGCGAGCACGATCAGGATCACGTTGAACGACATGGTCGGATCTCCTTCGTCAATCCGGGATGGGTTGCACACGGGGCAGAAACATCAATCAATCGTTCATTCCTTTGAGAGCATCGATCAGCTGCAACATTCCAGGAGCGAGCATGACGACGAGCAGGGCCGGGAAGATGCAGAACACCAGGGGGAACAGCATCTTGACCGGGGTCTTCCTCGCCGCTTCTTCCGCCCTCTGACGTCGTCGCGTCCTCAGGGAAGCTGCGTGAATCCGCAATGCGCGAGCGATGCTCGTACCGAACCGGTCGCTTTGAACGAGGACCGCGACGAGTCCTCGAACGTCCTCGTTGCCGGTGCGCCGCGCCAGATTTCGCAAGGCTTGAGTTCTCTGCACTCCCGTACTCATCTCCAGATTGACGAGCCGGAGTTCCTCGCTCATGGCGCGCGAATGCAGTGTGCTCTCGCGGCTCACGCTGAGGAGCGCCGCGTTCAACCCCTGCCCTGCTTCGACGCAGATGACCATGAGATCGAGAGCATCGGGGAGGGCCAATGTGATCTCCATGCGACGCTGATTCTGCTTGATCCGCAACCACATCGACGGCGCCATGAATCCGACGAGGGCGACTACCCCGGAGAGCACCGTGACTTCCATCTGGAGCAGCCCCGTGTAGTTGCCACCCACGTAGAGCATCACGAGGCCGAGCGCGGCGGCCAGGAAGACACGCAGGCCCACGAAGACCTTGGTGACATCATCATGGCGGAATCCGGCGCCGGCCAGCTCCCAGCGTAGCAAGGGCGACTGGCTCTGCCAGGGCAGAACCCACGAGAACACGGTGAAGGGGCGCAACCAAACGGGGAGGGGACGCGCGAACAGGCCGGCGGCGGACTCGACCACCTCCCCCTGGGGGGTACCGATCTTGCGAAGTCGGTCCACGACGCGGTTGTCACCGCCCCGGAGCCGCATGACGCCGAGCACGGCACTGATGACTGCGACGCCAAGCATCGCGGGAAGCAGATACTGAACCATCGTCATACCTTGATCTCCGCGATTCGACGCATGATGAAGTAGCCGACAACTTGCAGTACGGCGGCGGTCATGAGCATGTAGCGGCCCATCGGCTCCTCTATCATCGTCTTCATGTAGTCCGGCGCCGTGCCGAGGATGAAGAGCCCGAGCGCGATGGGCAGAACCGAAAGGATCGTTCCCGAGAGGCGCGCCTGGGCCGTCATCGCACGGACGTCACCGAGAATGCGCAGCCGCTCCCGGATGACCTCGGCGGTCTGCTCGAGAATCTCCGTCAGGTTGCCACCCGTGTCGCGCTGGAGCAGGACGGCGATCACGAAGAGGTGGAGCTCCTTGCTGTCGACCCGTTGGGCCAGATTGCGAAGCGCTTGTTTCATGTCGACGCCGAGGCGGGTCTCTTCGAACAGAATCGTGAACTCGCCGGCCACCGGATCGGAGCACTCCTGTGCGACGACCTGGATGGCGCTCGAGAGCGCCATCCCCGCCCGCAGGGCGCCGGTGAGAATGTCCAACGCGTCCGGGAACAGCCGCTCGAAGTGCTTGACCCTCTTGTTCCTCCGACGGACGGCCAGGATCCAGGGAGCGGTGCCCAGAAGGACGCCCACCGGGAAGACGTAGTAAGGAGCTCCAAAGAACATGAGGCCGGCCACGCCCGCCACGGCGAGCGCCAGCGACATGAACAGGAACGCATCCGTGCGGGTCTTGCCGCCTCCCTGGAGGAGCAGGAGATTCACGCGTCGGGCGAACGCGAACCGGCTCAGCAGCTCTTCCATGAACGGACTCGAGCTGAGCCTTCGATCGTCGAGAATCCCGGGAGCGGCCGGTACCCTCTCTCGATCCGGCGTCAGGGCCTTGAGTCGGGCGCGAAGCCGCCGCTTCTCCGAGTCCCCGGCGATCCAGTAGACGCCGGCGAACGCGACGATGGTCACTACGAACACACCGACCGAAAGGAGGATCAGTTCCCGTTCCACGGAGGCGTCCTATCCTTCCCGCAGTTCGAAGAAGAGATCTGCGTCGATGTCCAGCCCGCTGAGGGCGAGCTTCTCGGCGAACTTGGGCCGGATGCCCGTCGCCTCGTAGTGACCCTGCACGCGCCCGTTTGCATCAATTCCGGTCTTCGAGAATCGGAAGATCTCCTGCATCGCGATCACATCCTGCTCCTTGCCCACGATCTCACTCACACTCACGAGCCGGCGCGTACCGTCGGACATTCGGGTCACGTGAACGATGACGTCGAGACCGGCGCTGATTTGCTCTCGCATCGCGGCCGTCGGGAGGTTCACGCCACTCAGAAGCATCAGGGTCTCCAACCGGTGCAATGCATCCCGCGGGCTGTTGGCGTGTACCGTCGTGATCGACCCGTCGTGTCCCGTGTTCATGGCCTGGAGCATGTCGAGAACCTCGTCGCCGCGAACCTCCCCGACGACGATCCGGTCCGGCCTCATGCGGAGCGCGTTTCGCACGAGCTCCCGCTGCGTCACTCGTCCCTTGCCCTCCACGTTCGGGGGCCGCGTCTCCAGACGCACGACGTGAGGCTGCAGGAGCTTGAGCTCGGCGGCATCCTCGATCGTCACGATCCGCTCGGACACCGGAATGGACGCCGAGAGCGCGTTGAGCAGCGTCGTCTTGCCGGAACCGGTGCCGCCGGAGATGAGCATGTTCAGGCGGGCGTGCACCGCCGCATTGAGAACGGCAACCATCCCCGGGCTGATGGAGTTGTTCTGAATGAGAGCGTCCATGGTGAGCGTGCGAACTCCGAACCGGCGAATGGAGAGAATCGGGCCGTCCAGG
>JALGZO010000188.1 GCA_025774865.1 bacterium
CGGTACGATCGTCGACCGCGCACCGGAGTTCCCGATCACCGTGTCACGATCGCGGCACGAGACGAATACCGAGCATCGAGCATCCCGGATCGCCCGCTTTTCGACGCGCAGCGTTCGCAGGTACTCGAGCCCGAGGAGCATCCGTCGAGGGAGGCTCGCGTACCGCATGCTCAGTCGGACGCGCATCGAGGCCGCGTCGCACATGTCCGCGACGAGCGGCAGGTCGGCGACCGGCTCGATCGCCGGGAGGGCCAGTTTGCCGCAGAACACGGCGTCGAACGTCTGCTCCATGCGAGCCACCGCTGTTCGCATTTCCCGGACAGCGGGCTCGACCTCGACCCACGACCGGAACCGGCCCGCGATCTTGCGCGGAAGCGACTGTCCTTTGGTCCTCGACGCGAACGTCTGGATGCTCTTGGTGAACGGCCGGAGCTCGTCCACATGCTCCTCCCGATGGCTCGGTCCCACGAGCGAGAGGAGGGTCACGTCGTGGTCGCGCGACAGTTCCCGCAACAGGTAGTAATGACGCAGGTATCCGCTGGTCAGCGGGAACGGGAAGCCGTTCGTGAGGTAGAGGATCTGCATCCGGCCTCTCCTCACACGTAGGGGCGCATCGATTCGAACAGGTCCGAAATCGGGACCGGGTACGGATGGTAGACCGCGTAGGTCTCCTTTCCGTCGAGGACCCGCAGAAGTGTCGCGCGCTGAAGTTCCTCGGCCCCTTCGAGCAGCTCGTTGCGCATCTCCGGGAAGGCGAAGCGGAATCGGTGGTAGCAGGCGAGCAGACCGATCCGTTCCTCCTGGAGCGAGAAGACCATGCGTCGGGCCACTTCCTGGGGATCGATCTCCTGAACCTCGATATCCGGCGTTTCGTGGCTCGCCACGAGGAAGACCTTTTGCGGCACGCCGACGAGAGTGTTGCTCATCACCCCGAAGAGCTGTCTCGGCGGCATCTGCACGTACTGCTGCCTCTGGAGGAGCAGAGCCAGCCGTCGCATCAACCGGGCGGACTTGCTGCCGCTGCGATTCCTCCGGTCCAGCGATCGCGCCGCGATATCCAGGGCACCGAGCCGCAGGCGGTTGCCGGTTCCGATGAGGGCGCGGTAGCGAGGCACTTCGTCCAGGTGCCATTTCCACAGGCGAATCGGTTCCGGGATTCCGTACATCTTTTTTCCATCGGCGCTCAGATACACCCACTCGTCACCGACGTACTCGCCCCCGTTGCTCATGAACGCCAGGAGCGACTCGGTCTTGCCGCCCTTTGCCCATCCGGTCGTCAACACGCCGACTCCGTTGTACCGGAAGGCGGACGCGTGCAACGGTAGAGCCCCGCGCGCGAGCGCCGTGAGGTTCATGATCGCGAGCAAGTGCGGTACCGCGGGTAGTCCCCGCTCGCACACGATCTCGCAGCGGTTCCCGATCTGATCGAATGGAATCTGTACCATCGTCCGGGCCTTGTGCTTGCTCTTCAGCACGAGGAAGGCGTCGTCAGTGAAGCCGGCGTCGTCGAGACCGAGGTACCGGATCCGCGAGGAGGTTCGCATCCGATCGACGAATCGGACGACGATGTCCGGCTCGCGGTCGAGTGGCTTCTCGATGGGACCGACCTGCCGCAGGACGGCGGCGCGGTCACGAGCGTCGGCCTCCACGAGGCGGAGGCCCACGATGCCGTGGAGGTCGAAGTCGACGAATCGCCCCGCTTCTCGCGATGGCGCGGGAGCCTCGATCAGGGTCGTGTCGGCCATCGATCTCCCTCCGCTTGGAAGAACCACCGCATCCCGGGCATCTTCATGACTTCGGGAAAAGTCTCCCCGATCGTGAGCATTCTGCGATTCAGCCGCAGCACGAGCAGCGAGGTGATCACCGCCATCGCGATGCCCGCCCAGACTGGGGCCTCGGTGACCGTCTGGAACAGCAGAAGGCTCCCCGCCCCGCCCAGGATCACGACGTACACCCTCGCGTACCGCCACTCGAAGAGGCTGATGCCGGTCCCCAGCCGGAGCCCGGCCTGCTTCAAGAGGTTGTGGAAGATGAGCGCGCTCAGTGTCCCGATCGCCGCCCCGATCGCGCCGTACCGGGGAATGAGAATCAGGTTGAGGCCGAGGTTCACGAAGGCCGCGATGAAGTTCAGAGTCACGACGTACTTCACCTTTCGGAAGACCTTCAACGTGATGCCGTTGAAGCCGAGCGAGGCGTTGAAGTAGTAGCCGAACGAGAGCATCGCGAGAATGACGGCCGACTGGGCGTAACGCTCGCCGTACAGCAGGAGCGTCACGGGCTTCGCCATCGAGAACGTCAGCGCGAACACCGGGAATGTGAAGCAGGCGATCCAGATGGCGGTCTGCCAATACAGCCGGTTGATGCCCTCCCGGTCCTGCCGCGCGAAGAGCCGAGCGGCCATCGGCAGAAACAGGGTCGCGAAGCTCGCCATCACCAGCAGGTTCATCTTGGCGGCCGGTTGAACGGCCCGGATCGATGCGACCGCGGTCGCATCGTGGAAGTACTCGAGCATGACCGCGTCCGTCGTGTTCATCACGATGAAGACGAGGTCCGTGGTCATGAGCGGGATGCTGAAGCTCAGGATGTCGCGCCACGGCATGCGCATCGTCCGCATCGAAAAGTGCTCGACGATGCCCGCGACCCGCATGGTGCGGTACAGCAGCCACGAGTAGACGACGATTCCGAGCGTGCTCGCGGCCAGGTACCCGCCCGCGAGAAAGAAGACGTCGCGCCCGCCGAGGACCAGCGCCACGACGACGACGGCCTTGAGCACCGGCGCGAGGACGTGCTTTCGGAAGAAGATCGACTTGGGGCTCGCGAACGACGCGAAGAGCCCGATCAGCATCTCGTCCAGCGCCTGGACCGGGGCGAGGAAGATCATGATCAGGAGAAGCGAGACGGCGAGCTCGTCGCTGACGAGCGACCCGCCGACGAATCCCTGGAGGCCATGCAGACCGAGTCCGATCGCGAGGCCGAGCGAGACGATCGTGAGGGGGATCAGGACGATCGTCCCGAGCATGCGGTCGTAGTCGCCCTCCTCGTGGTAGATCGGGACGAAGCGGGCGATGGCACGCCCCATGCCCAGGTTCACGAGGTGCTGGACGAGCATCACGATCGACAGCGCGTACGCGAACGCTCCGTAGGCGCCCTGGGACAGGTAGCGGACGATCATCACCTGGAGAGCGAAGTTGACGCCCTTCGAGAGGAGCCTTCCGGCGAAGAGGAGGCTCGATCCGCGGACGAGTCTTTTCGTGGACGTGCCCCGGGCGGCGACGCTCGAAGGCGCCCCGACGGAGGCGTCCGCGGGTGAGGTCTGAGTCAAGACCAGTCCGTGGGTGAAAGTGGCCAGAATCCCGTCTTCCCGGGAAATATCGGCCGGAAGGAGCCAAGAATTGAGGGACCGGCCCCCCTGGAGAAACGGCCGCCGCGGTCAGTTCCCGCAGCGGCCGTGGAGCCCTTCAGATGTTCCCGATGGGCGTTTACCGGTAGAGAGCCTTTACCTGGGTAAAGCTCTGGGACTCTACCGACGTCGTGGTGTCCACGTTGAACGTTCCGTTGGTCACGGCCAACTCGATTCCGGTCGCGGCGTCGAACGTGACGGTCTCGAACGTGCCCGCGACGACAAAGTCGCCGAAAGTCGAGAAGGTCACGCTGCCGGAGACGGACGAGTGCTTCCCGTCAGCCACGATGTCGGCAAGCTCCTGGGACCAGTTCGTGTCTTTGAAATCGAGCGGTGGAATCCAACCGAGGGCGTTGTCGATGAACACGAGCGCCCCGTTGACCCCGTCGAGGTCGTAAGTGCCCGCGACGATCGGGTTGTCGGGGTCCTTCACGAGAATTACCCCGCCGTCGACGAAGTTCGCACCGTCCTCGACCGCCCCTACGACCACCGCCCAGAAATCACCGTCGAGTTCGAACGTCGCGGCGGCCGTACCCTCGATCGGGGGAGCCTTGACAATGACCCCGTTCGAGCTGAAATGACCGTTGACGCTCCCCGGAGGGACCTCCATGTAGTCGAAATCCATCGTGCCCCCGTTGAGCAGCAGCGTCGGATTCGCGAACGTCGGACTGGCGAGACACAACAGCCCGAGGAGGAGTGTAGCCCTTTGCTTCATGATTGCTACTCCTGATGCGAAAGCTTGTTGAAAGTCGTCACGATATGGCGGCAGTTTGGGCCACGCCCAGAATAGCAGAGAAACCTCGGGAGAATCTAGCGGTTCCCCAGAATTCCTGAGCAGAAAGAGGAAGGTCTGAC
Organism: bacterium; assembly: GCA_025774865.1. Taxonomy (GTDB): domain Bacteria; phylum ARS69; class ARS69; order ARS69; family ARS69; genus JALGZO01. The sequence continues at coordinate 4,256 of JALGZO010000188.1, forward strand.
AGCCAGCGGTGCGCCGCTTCGACGGAACGAACGCAACGCCAGAGAGGATAATTACTTGAAAGGACAGGGATTCTGAGCGCGAGGCAGCCGAAGCGCCGATCCGAAGGGCACGCGGCTCCTTCTCGGCACCGGTCACCGCGGGCGTGGCTGCGACCGGCGAATCCAGGCAGAACTTGGAGATGTTTGTAGCGAGTTGCTACTTCTGGCGCTCGCTTTGTCGCAAGGAACCGAAGCCGGCCGTTGCTATACGACAGTCCGGAGGAGTTTCAGCACGACACCGCCCAGCTCGCCGAAGTTCCGACGGATCGTCGCGATCTTCCGGTTCTGCGCGGCCGAGCTGTTGACGATCTGGATCAGTTGGCCGAGCCGCTCCTTGTCCGCTTTCCGGGGGAGGAGTCGCGCGATCTCGGCCGCCGACAGGGCGGAGTGAGTGGCGAGCTCGCGGGCGAGCTCGTCGTTGGTCAGTGCGGCCTCCTCGCTGAAATCGAAGTCGAATCTCCGCCGGGGCATCGTTCACCTCCTGGGCCTGGTGTCAGTTTCCGCGTTCACTCGGGGGCCGGCTCCGGCGGGTGGTCGCTCCCGTCCCGCAGGTCCCGGAGCCGCTCCAGCGTCTCCGCCATCCTCTCGCGGAAGGCGTCGATCGCCTCCTGCGCGTCACCCACCTGCTCGATCGCCTCCACCGTCTGATCGTTCGCGTCCACCGCCGCCTGGACGATCTCCCGCTGGGTTTGGAGGAGTCCGACCCGCCGCAGGATTTCGTCGCGCTCCTCCACGACGTCCGCGACCGCGGCGAGATGCGCCTTCACGGCAGTGTGTCCTCGGAGGATGTCGGCGTAGCCGTCGCGGATCTCGGTCAGTACGACCCGTTCCTGCGCGTCGATCGGCGCGTGCAGGCTGCGCCGCTGCGCCTCGATTTCCTCCCGCGTTGCTCGTGCGTAACCGAGCATCACCTGCCCGAGAGTGGACCTCGTGTCCTCCACCGCGAGTTCCAGCGCGTCACGGATGGCATCGCGCACGGCGGGATCCGGGATCGCCAAAGAGTCCACGTGCACCGTGACGGCGGTCGGATCGATCGACGTGATGTGGAAGCTCCCCTCGAGCTCCCGCAGAAACCGCCGGCTCTGCTCCGTCTCGCCGGAGAGAGTCTTCTCGAGGAAGTGAGGCGTCCAGACCTCGTCCACGAACGCGTCCACGTTCCCGCGCAACCCGTCGTAGTACAGCCGGACGAAGGCTTCGTGCGACTTCTGCATCTCGGTGATCTGCTCGTCCACGATTTCCGCGCGCTCGACGGTCGCACGCGGAGCCGACGCGCATGCCGTCAGGAACGCGGCGACGGCGGTCACGGCCCCGACCACGCCGCCGCTCGCGGCGCGGCGGGTCCTCGGCTGATCACGAATCGACGACATCGCTGCCTCCACCGAAGGGACCCTCGAGAGGGCCCTCATCGTAGCAACCGCACGTCGGGGCGGCCAGTAAGCGCGCTCGGGCGAAACCAATCGCCAAACCGCTCCAGAATCCTTCCGGCCGCGGAGGCAGCGACCCCGTTCAGAAGCACGTCGGGATCCGCTCCGTCCTCGGCCAGAGTTCGCGCGTGCCGCCTCACGTAGGCGCGCATGATCGACTCCGAGAACTCGGGGTGGAACTGCGCGCCCCATGCGCGCTCCCCGAAGCGTGCGGCCTGCACTTCCACGCCCCGCGAGCGGGCCAGCGGAACGGCGCCCTCGGGAAGCGTCAGAACCGACTGCGCGTGTGCGGAGTGCGCGACGAACGTCTCTGGCATGATGCCGAAGAGAGCGTCGGCCTCGGCCGACTCGAGGCATTGCATCTCGATGGTCCCGTACGCACGCCCCGCGGGATTCCAACCGACCACGCCGCCCAGCGCATGCGCCAGGAGCTGATGGCCGAAACAGACTCCGAGCACCGGCTTCTGGGCCGCGACGAGATCACGCAGCCAGGCGGCGGCGGGTTCGATCCAGGCGGCACCGTCCGTGAGCATCTCCGGCGATCCCGTGACGACCGCTCCGCAGAGACGCGAAGGCGAAGGGAGCTCCGGGGTCGCTCGGGCGTCCACGATCTCGACGGTCTCGCGCGCGATACCCAGGCCACGGAGGAACCAGTCCTCGAAGTCGCCCTCGACCCGCGCGAGATCGTCGAAGGTCGATCCCGTCTTGAGCACGATCAGATTGTGTACCGCTCGCTCTCGTTCAGCCATCGGTCAAATTCGGAAGAAGGCTGAGCCGCTCGCCTACGGTGTCGGCGTCGCGGCCGTGAACCGCATGCCCTGATGCGTCCAGTCCGTCCAACCCATGTTCTTGCCGGGCTGCGCCGGCAGGGCCGTCGGGAAGTCGGTGCCGTGGACGTGGTTGACGAGCCAAACGACCCACTCGTCGTCCCCGTGCGCCCACCACTCGTCGCGGGGGTAGAGGACGCTCAGATCGTAGAGGGCTTGCACGGCCCGGAGGACCGCGCGGTCCTCCCAGTTCCACGTGTCATAACCCTGACGCCAGAGGATCTCGGCGCAGACGGCGGCACCGCTGACCGACCCCCACGGGTAGTTCGTCTTGCCGGGCGGAAACGCGAACTGGGTGCCGCGGCGCATGTCGTCGGCAATGAGACCGTCGATGTTCCGATCGTGCTTCGTCGCCCCCTTCGGATTGACTCCGACCGGTCTCGTCTCGTCGGCCTGCCATGACAGGTCCCCGTACTTGAAACCGGTGTACGAATCCCGATCTCCGAGCCAGCCCTTGAAGACGAGCGCGGTGCGCTCGAGCTCCTTGCGGTCTCCGAGGTACGCGGCCACGGCGGCTCGGCTCGCCCCCGCGTGCGCCCCCCAGTTGTTGGGGCGGATCTCGTGCGTCGACTGCAGCGTCTTTCCCTTCATCTCCCGCTTCAATGCTCGCCGCAGCCAGCTCTTGAACTCCTCGTCCTCGTCCGGCGGCAGGCCGACGAGGTCCGCGGCGATCACATACGAGACGAGGTTCCGCCCGAGGGCCAGGGTGCGCCCTTCGACGTCCGTGCCGATGGCGTCTCGACATCCCTCGCGCACCTCCGTGCGGTAGCGCGCGTCTCCGCTTCGGGCGTAGACGAGCGCCTTCGCCAGAGTCCGCACGTCGTGGTTCGAGTCCTGGTCGCGGACTTCGGGGCGTCCCGCCGGACTGTCGGCAGCGCTCTTGAGCTGGCGCCAGGCGTGGCCGGAAGTGGGGAGCCGCTGAATCTCGGCGTGCGAGAGCCAGAGGCCGGGCCGGTCGGAGCCGGGGATCGGATCGGCCATGACCGCCGCGGGCGCACCGACGAAAGCGAGGATGACGAGAGCGGCTGGTCGCAAGGCTCGAATCCGAGAAGGGGTCCTGCTCCGATCATCGGATTGAACACGCGAAGACCCGAGAGTTTCCGTCACACTCTCATTCCCCTGCCGCTCCTCACCCCGGATCGTGTGGCAAGCTCCCCCGCGGTGCGCGCCAATAGGCGAAGGGCGTTTGGTACACGAAGTTCGAAACGCGCGAAGTATAGATGTCGGCGTACCGCTCCACCTGCCTCGCGTAGAGGCTCTTGTCGTTTCCGGCCCGCATGAGCGAGCCCCAAATGGGATTCCCCAGCTCGGCCGCGGACTGCGCGAGTGGCGCGATCCGTTCGTCGAGCTCTTCGAACTGTTCGCGCAGCTCGGTGAGCCGGGCCTCCGCCCCGTCTGCCTCTTCTGCATCGGTCGGCCCGTAACCGTCGCGCGCCCGCTGGGCGACGAGGCGCCGCCGGCAGATCTCCGCCTCGATCGCCTCCTTCTGCTCCATCATCTCTCGCAGCTTCTTCTGCGTTTCTTCGAAGTCGCGAAGGTCGCGGAGCTCCTCTTCCAGCTCGCGCAGAATGAGCGCGGTGCGCCACCGGTGGACCGCTTTCGACACGTGAACGTCGCCGTAGAGATGGTCACCCACGAAGAGAATCTCGTCGCCGGAAACGCCGAGCTGTTTCTCGAGGAACGCGGCGCTCCCACCGAAGTACACTCCACCCTTGCGAATGGCGCCGAAGTGCGGTCGCAGCAAGCCCAGGTTCTCCTCGACGACTTCGTACATCGGATTCGGTCGGAAGAAGAAGTCCGGCTTGCGCGCCGAGACGATCACCGTGTGGAAGAGATCACGCCACGTCATGCCGTCCGGCAGGAAACGGTCGAACGCGTAGGACATCATCGATCTCGTGAAATCCCACTCGGAGTTCGTGATGAGGAGGAGCTTCTTGCCGGCGTGCCGCTGATCGAGGAGCGCGAGCGGAAGCTCCGGGTCGTGTTCCACGAACCTCTCCGGATCCGCGATGATCTCGGCCTTGAAGCTCCCCTCCATGTGGACCGCGTCGATGCTGTTGCGCACGGCCTGGTAGAGCTCGGCGTAGCCGAGTACTCCGGGAAGCTCGTGTTGGTCGACCCGATCGACGAGCTGCGCGAACAGACTCGCCTCCGAGTGGGAGAACAACGTGTTCAGGAAGACGAACCGGTCCTCGGAGAGGTCGACGATTCTACCGGCGTACGCGCGGCGCTGTTCGTCGAAGTCGAGGACGCGCGTGCCGTGAGCGGCCTTCATCACGTAACCGAAACGGTTCGGCTTCACGAGATTGCCGAGCTCGAGGTCGAATGTGAGACCGCGGATCACCTGCCGCGCTTCGAATTTCAAATCGTCGACCGGCCACCCGCGATCGCCGAGCACCCGCCGGGCGTAGCCGAAGGCGAGCTTCTCACCTTCCTGGGCCCGGTAATGGACCAGGGTGTAGTCCATGTCGTAACCGACGGCTCGGGTCGAGCGGAGGTTCAACGTGCGATTGCAGAAGATGCCGCGTTCGGCGGGGTAATCGGCCGTCGGCACAGGAGTCGGCGCGACCTCGGCCGTATCTCGGGTCCGGGACATGAGTTCCTCTCCGTTGGCGGCCATGATACTCGCCCCCGGGGTGGGGGGATAGTTCCGGTGGGGGAGCGGTGAGAGACGAGCGGTCAGCGGTCGGGCGCGCCCCATGCGTAGCCGACGCCCTTCACGGTGACGACGATCCTCGGACTCGAGGGATCCCGTTCGATCTTGTGTCGGAGGTTCGAGATCGTCATGTCGACCGTGCGAGTCTGAAGATCGCCGGGCACGCCCCACACGTTCTCGAGGAGCTCCGGACGGGAGACGGCCCGGTTGCGATGATGGTAGAGCCAGCTCAGGATATCGACCTCGCGCTTCGTGAGGTGCACCTGCGGTTGCTCGACCACGAAGTTGCGCATCGAATCAGGGGTCATGGCACGCCCATTCTCGACGGAACCGCCGTCCGCGGAGTCGAGTGGCAGGGAAGGAACCGCCGGGCTCCAGGGGCGGAGGTGATCTCGTGTGTGGACCACAGCGCATCTACTTTTCGAAAAACCCCCGATTCGCGCAAGGGGGGCGGCCCGTTCGGCACCCCACGATTTACACGGCCGCGGAAGCGGCACGGGCTCATTCCCGAGCGTAGCTCCCCGGAGGATGAGACGAGTTTCGTCGCCCTTTCGTTCAGGGAACGCGCTCGAAGGGGATCGCGCTGATCAGGTACCGGGTTCGAGACTCACGCCGAGTCCGTCCGCGACGCGATTGACGTACGCGTAGTACGCAGTCACTTCCACGATCGCGAGCACATCCCGATCGGAGAAGCCGGCGTCGTGGAGCCGCCCGACGTCTCCCTCCGTCATCTCCGAGGGCGTGAGGGTGAGCTTGCGGACGAACCGCACCATCGCCAGCCGTCGTTCGTCGAGCCCCGCCGACTCCGGATCCTCGGCGATTCGGTCGGCTAGTTCGTGTGGCAGTCGTTGAGGCGGCTGACCGTGACCGCGATCATCTCGCGATCGACCTTCCGGAGCGTCGCGGTCCCGGCCATGACGGCCCGGTACAAGTCGTTGTGGGCCGCGAGCCCGGCCGGGTGGAGCGAATGGCACTTCAAGATGTTGTCGACCTGCCCCGATCGATCGGCCAAATCCTCGTACAGACGGGCGAGCTCTCCCTCGGCCTCTTGCTCGTCGATCACGCGAATCCAGGTCATGCGTCGCTCCTTCCCGTGGGGATCATAATCCGCCGGGAGGGGCAGGTCACGGCTCCGGGCCCGCGTACGTATCAGGGGGTGAACCGGTCGAGGCTCCGACAAGCCGGGGGGAAAAGGGGCCTCGCCGAGGGGGAGGCACGTCAAGCATCGCACCTCGAGAAGGGCGCCCTGACCGAACTAGGGGAGGTCGGGGACGCCCCCTCCTCCGAGGAGTCGTGCCTCAAATCGAGCTCCTGCTGAAGGGAGCTCGTCCCTTTTTAGGCACTTGTCGCGATTGCTCCGCCGCGCGAACATGGCTCCGCCGCCTCCGCGTCGCGCGAGGAGCCCCATGGACGAAGCTCGACTCGAGGAAATCTGGGACGAGGTCTGGACGCTGCTCCAGGACGGGAGATCGGACGCGGCGACGTCCCGAGTTCTCGCGATCTTGAACGACGAGGGCGACGCGCCCGAGCTCCGGTATCTCCTCGGCGTGTCCCTCATGGATCTGGACGAAGTCCACGCCGCGATCTCCGAGCTCGAGAACGCGACGGGCCAGGATCCCGGCTGGCCCGACCCGCACGCCGCGCTCGCGTGGGCGTACTTCCGCGCCTGCCGGTTCGACGAGGCACAGGAGATGGTCGACGGGGTGCTGCAAATGGAGCCCGAGCTCGCGGAAGGACATCAACTCCAGGGGCTCTTGGCAGAGCGGGCCGGCGACGAGGACGGCGCGGCGACCGCGTTCGCCGAGGCTCGACGCCTCGATCCCGAACGCTACCCGGACGCGGTGCACATGGACGAAGAGGAGTTCTTGGAAGTCGCGCGCGAGGCGGTGCGCGAGCTCGACGAATCGATCCTGGAGGTACTCGAGGAAACCTCGTTCTTCGTACAGAACGTGCCGGCCCGGGATCTTCTCGTCGAGTCCGAGCCACCGCTGGATCCGCAGCTCCTGGGTCTCTTCGTGGGCCGGAGTCTCCTCGAGCAGTCGGTGCACGACTCGGGGGCGCTTCCCAACGCGATGTACCTCTTCCAGCGCAACCTCGAGCGAGGCGCCAGCACGAGAGGCGAGCTGGAGGAGGAGATCCGCATCACCGTCCTTCACGAGATCGGACATCATCTCGGCTGGGGCGAAGAGGAGTTGGAGGCAAGGGGTCTCGCCTGACCCGCGCCCGCCGGCTCGCCGCGACGCCGGCGGTTCGCCCCTAACCCTTCGTCAGGTAGGCACTTAGGTTCCGGCCCCCTGGTTGACACCCGATATGGATGTGGCTACCTTCTGGCAGAGTCCGCGAAACGCCCACCCGAGAGCCGAACCACGATTTGCCTTGAGAAGCCCTGAACTCGCCCGCCGAGGCGTCTGTACCGCTCTTTCTCTCGCTGTCGTCGGGGGCCTCGGGCCCGCCTCCGCCGCCGACCTCGTCCCGTCCGCCGCTCTCGGTCTCGACGAGATCCGGGCCGGAGCCGCCGCGACGACCAAGACCGTTCTCTCCGGCACGGACATCGTCGAGATTCCCGTCGAGATCATCTCCGTAGTTCGCAACATCGGTCCCCAGCGGGACATGATCCTCGCGCGTGGGCTGGGTGAGGAAATCGAGCGTCTCGGCGTTCCGAGCGGAATGAGCGGCAGCCCCGTCTACGTGGATGGTCGGCTGATCGGCGCCGTGTCGTCGACGTGGTCGTTCGCCCGCGAGCCTTTGATGGGGATCACGCCCGTCCACCAGATGGCGCGCGAAGCAGCGTGGGGATCGCAGGGCGTCTCCACGGGCGGCGAGGATCTGCTCCGGGCCACGATCCCCGAGGTGCCGGGGTCGTCCGCCCCCGGTCCGATCCGAACACCTCTCGTTCTCTCCGGCTTCGATCGACGCCTGGTGAACCTCGCGGCCGAGATCTTCGAGCCGTGGGGGTTCACGGTCGCCGAGGGTGGCACGGCGGGCGATGACCAGGCCGGCGGGGCGATCGAGCCCGGGGCGACCATCGGCGTGAGGCTCGCGGGGGGTGACGCGAACATCACTTCGTTCGGAACGGTCACCTGGGTCGACGGCGACTTCGTCCACGGCTGGGGGCATCCGATGTTCCAGATGGGCGAGGTCGAGATGCCCCTCGTCTCGGCGTACATTCACACGGTCATTCCGAACCAGTTCATGTCGTTCAAGCTCGGCAGCGGCGGCGACGTGGTCGGGACGCTGACGGCTGATCACCGCTCGGGGATCTTCGGACGTCTCGGCGACGCCCCGCGCACGACGAGCTTCGACCTGAATGTCGTCCGCGGCGAAACATCGGAGTCGTTTCACTTCGATCTCGTGCGCGACGAGTTCCTCGCCCCGAGTCTCGTCGGCATTACGGCGATGAACGCCTTGCTCGCGCACGGCGGCGCTGTCGGCGAGGAGACCGTGCGCTTCTCGCAGAGACTCGTACTGGACGATGCCCGCGAGGCGACGGTCGAGACATTCATCGCGGGGAACCGCACGCTTCGCCAGATCACCACGCTGCTTTCCGAAGCGACCACGGCGATCATCGGGAATCCGTTCGAGGACGTCCGGATCGATCGCATCGACGGCGAGATCTCGGTCGATCGGGGGATCCGGCTCGCGGCGTTGACCGAGCTCTCATTGGAGGACGACCGTCCCGAGCCGGGCGAGATTCTGCGCGGCACGTATACGCTTCACGACTGGCGCGGCGGGGAAAGCCGCCATCCGTTCGAAGTCCAGCTGCCGGCGGACGCGCGGACCGGCCGATATCTTCTGCTCGTGGCCGACGCCGCGACGGCCGAACTGTACGAGGCCGAGCGCGATCCGCGATCCTTCGGCCCCCGCTCTCTCGACGAGCTCCTCGCGCGCATCGACCGTCTGCGTCAAACGGACGAGGTTCACATCCACCTGTATCGGCAGTCGCGGGGAGTGCTCATCCACGGTCGGCCGCTCGCCGATCTACCGCCGTCCGCGCTGTCGGTGATGCGGGGGACGTCCCGGAGCGGGGTCGACGACAACCTTCCCGCGGAGCTCGTACACGAGCATCGCGCGCACGTCGACCGCCTCGTCCAGGGGGCCCACACGATCCTCTTCGAGGTCGAAAAGGAGCGCCGTTGAAGCCGCACTCGTTTCCGATCCGGTCCGTTCTCGCGGCGGCGACGACGCTCTTCGCGACGACGGCGTTCGCGGTGTCTCCCAAGTACTGGATCCACGACACGGCGGAAGAGTTTCTTCGCGGCGAGCCCGACGGGGTCTCGGTGATGGGCGAAGGGACGCTCCGGCTCGCGCCCAAGGTGGACAAGATCGCCGAGCGCGATGAGCCGTACGTCTGGGATCTCGCACGCGATCCTCGTAACGGTGACGTCTATCTCGGCACCGGTGACGACGGATTGGTCGTACGGGTTCGCGGTAGTGAATCGGAGAGCTTCTTCCAGGCCGCGACCCTGGAAGTGGTCTCGGTGATCGTGGGTGACGACGGACGCGTTTACGTCGGGACCGCGCCGGAGGGCTTCGTGTACGTGATCACTCCGGACGGCGAAGGCGAGCTCATCTTCGACGCGGAAGAACTCTATGTCTGGGACCTCGCGATCGGCCCTGATGGCATGCTCTACGCCGCGGTGGGGCCGGGCGGTTCCGTCTACCGGATCGATCCCCGATCCGGGAAATCGGAACGGTTCTTCCAAACCGACGACAATCACGTCGTCTGCCTCGCCTTCGACTCAAACGGGAACCTGCTCGTCGGAACGGAGGGGCGGGGTCTGGTCGTTCGCATCAAGCCCGACGGCGAGTCGCACGTGCTCCACGACTTCCCGCAGGGCGAAGTCGGAGCCGTGCTCCCCGGACCGGACGGAAGCGTGTGGGCGGCCGCCGCCGCGACCGCCGAGTCTCGCGACGAACCCACCCAGCCGGACCGGAACGCCGACGGCACCGGCATCGACTACATGTTCGAGATCACGCCTTCGACCGCCGGCGATGGCGTGCTGTATCGCATCGAGCCCGGGGGCGACGCGATGCGCGTATGGGAGTCCGGCCAGGGCGCGATCTACGATCTCGTGTGGAGCGGCGACGGGCGGATTCTCGCGACGACGGGTGACGACGGTGGAATCTACGAAGTGGACGTCGAAGGGCGGACCACGCTCGTCCTCGCGACCGAGGAGAATCAGGTGGTCGCCATCGAGCCCGATGACGATGGGGGCTTCCTGTACGCGACCGCCAATCCGTCGAGGCTCGTCCGGATCTCCTCCCGGTACCGGGACCAGGGCACGCTGGTGTCCGAGGTTCTCGACGCCCGCCACCTCGCGAAGTGGGGACGCATCGAGTGGACCGGCGAGAAAGGCGGAGGGAAGGTGTCGCTCTCGGTCCGCTCCGGCAACACCGACGAGCCGGATGGAAGCTGGACGCAGTGGAGCAAGGGGATCGACGGCGGGTCCGGCACGCTCGCGTTTCTCGGAAAGGTCCGCTACCTGCAATGGCGCGCCACTCTGGACGGGGGCGGCCGCGATACCCCGCTCGTCCGCCGTGTCCGCGTGTCCTCTCTCGAGAACAATCTGCCGCCGCTGGTCTCGGACGTGCGCGTCGTTCCGTCGGGTAACCGTTACTACGAGGATACTCCCGAGCTGCGCCCGCGCCCGCTCTTCCAGGCCCTTCCGGGAGGAGTCAAGGTGCAGTACTCGTACGACCTCGGCGGCGAGCAGGAGCTTCCCGCGGAAGCGCGGGCGCCGTGGACGCACGGGTTGAGGCAAGTGTCCTGGAACGCGGTCGACCCGAACGAGGATTTCCTCATCTTCGATCTTTCGTACCGGCGGGAGGACGAGAAGCGCTGGAAACAGTTCGCCGAGAGCGTCGAGGGGCAGAACTACACGTTCAACGCGAAGGGAATGCCCGACGGAAAGTACCGGATCCTCGTGTCCGCGAGCGACCGCCGGTTCAATCCGAATGACGAAAGGACGACCTCGCGGGAGAGCGAGTCGTTCATCGTCGACAACACCGCGCCCGGCTTCCGAGATGTGAAGCACCAGCATCGAGACGGCGAGATCAGCATTTCCGGTACCCTCAGCGACGAGCTCTCCGATCTCGTCCGGTTCGAAGTCTCCCTGAACGGGGAGGATTGGATCGACCGAGAGCCGACCGACGGCATCTTCGACTCTTCACGGGAGCAGTTCGAGCTGAAGCTCGAGGCGGTGGCGGGTGAGGAGCACTCGATCATCCTGCGCGGCACCGACCTCGCCGGGAACCTCGGCACGACTCGTGTCCTGATCCGACCATGAGCCGTCCAGCGGTGCTGCTCGATCGCGACGGCACGCTCAACGAGAGTCCCAAGGAGTACATCACGTCGGTCGACGACTTCGTGCCGATCCCCGGCGCGTTCGAGGCGGTGGGTCGGCTCTGTCGCGCGGGCTGGCCGGTCGTGCTCGCGACGAACCAGTCGTGTATCGGTCGCGGTATCGCCACCCGCGAGGAGGTCGATCGGGTGCACGCCGAGTGCGCCCGGATCGCGGCCGAGAGCGGCGGATCGTTCGAAGGATTCCACGTCTGTCCCCACGCGCCCGACGAAGGGTGCGCGTGTCGCAAGCCCCTGCCGGGCCTCCTGCTGGAGGCGGCGTCCGAGCACGACTACGATCTCTTCCGGTCGTTCGTCATCGGCGACTCGTTGCGCGACCTCGTCGCGGGTCGGTCCGCCGGAGCCACGTCGCTTCTCGTCCTCACGGGTCACGGTCGAGAGGCGCGCGCGGAGCACCCCGAACGCCTGACGTTCGAGACCGTCGTGGAAGCAATCGACTGGATTCTTTCCCGCGCGTGATCTAGGAGCGAGGATGCTTGACGCCGCCCCACGACTCTCAGTCGTGATCCCGGCCTACAACGAGGGGAAGCGGCTCAGAGCCACGCTCGAGCGTGTCCTCGAATGGACGGGGCAGTGGGGTGGGACGTTCGAGGTGCTCGTCGTCGACGACGGGAGCCGGGACGATACGTCCGCCATCGCGGGCGAGTTCGCGTCCAACCACGAGCACTTCGCGTTGCACCGACTGAGTCGGAATCGCGGCAAGGGAGCTGCCGTCCGCGAAGGGTTCGTGAGGAGTCGAGGCGAGTTCGTGCTGTTCTCCGATGCCGATCTTTCGACTCCGATCGAGGAGTACGAACGGCTTCAGGAAATCGTCGACGGGGGCGCGGATTTCGTGATCGCTTCTCGCGGTTTGCCGGGGTCCGACCTCGTCATTCGCCAGGTGTGGTACCGCGAGTGGATGGGGAAGACGTTCAACGGCTTCGTCCGTTTGCTGACCGGAATCCCGTTCCGCGACACGCAGTGCGGTTTCAAGCTGATTCGCGGACAGCCGGCGCGAGACGTCGCCCGGTTCATGAAAGAGGAAGGGTTCGCGTTCGACGTGGAGCTCATTCTCCTCGCGAACCGTAAGGGATTGCGTATCCAGGAGCTCCCCGTGTCCTGGTCGAACGACGACGCGAGCCGGGTGAATCCCGTGACCGACTCGCTGCGCATGCTGGCGTCGCTGGCCCGGATTGTTGCGCGTACCGGGAGATACCGTGACTGAGGCGAGTGGCGTACCCGTGACGAGCCCCGGAAGCGTCGGTTTGAGCGAGCGGGTCATCGTGACGGCGGCGCTCACGCTGTTCATGCTGCTCGCGGTTCTTTCTCTGCGCGTCAAGAACCCGACGTTCGACGAGACGGCCCACCTCGCGGCCGGAATCTCGTACGTGCAGACGCGGGACTTCCGCCTGAATCCGGAGCATCCTGCATTGACGAAACTGCTCGCGGGGGCGACGGCGACGATCGCCGGCGCGGGGCACTCGTACGACACCGTCGCCTGGCGCGACGCCGAGCAGTGGGACTTCGCGCGGGAGGCGCTCTACTCGCCCGGCTCGGATTGGCGGCGCGTGCTCCAGGCGGGGCGCTTGCCGATGGTCGCGATCGGTGTGCTGCTCGGTGTCGTCCTGTGGGGGTGGGCGCGCGCCATGGCGGGCCCGGCCGCCGCCGCGATCGCGCTCGGGATCTACGCGTTTTCGCCGAACTTCCTCGCACACACGCGGCTCGTGACGACCGACGTGCCGCTCACGTTCACCGTCGTGGCGGCGACCGCGTGCCTCTGGGCGGCCTGGCGCACCGGGAAGCTCGGGTGGACGATCTCGGCGGCGTCCTTCGTGGGACTTTCCATGGTGACGAAGTTCTCGGCGTTTTCGTACGCACCGGCGTACATCGCACTCGCGGTTCTGCCGTCCGCCGCCCGCCCCTGGCGACGATCGCTCGTGCACGCCGGGGTCTTCGTCGCGGCGTCCTTCGTTCTGACCGAGCTCTTGGTCTTCGTCTGCTACGGATTCGCGTCCGACTGGATCACGATCCGGTCGCTCGGTCTGGAAGGCCGGGGCGTGAGTCCGGAAGGCATGAGTGGGCTCCGGCGGATCGCGCTCGAGATCATGGCGAGCGTTCCTTGGCCCTCCGCTGCGTTTGCGACGGGCCTGAAAGACATCATCCTGTTCACCGAGGCGGGTCATCCCGTCTACCTCATGGGGATGCGCGGGGATCAGGGGTGGTGGTGGGCGCCGTTAGTGACGCTCGGCGTGAAGATGCCGCTTCCGATCCTGGCTCTGATCGGGGCCGCCATCGTGGCGATCGTGCGCTCGCCGACCCTTCGCCGCCGAGATCTCGTCTTTCTGATCGTCCCCGCGTTGCTCGTGCTGGTCACGAACGTCGCCGCGAATCTCGGGCTCGGGGTGCGTCACTTGATGCCGATGTTCCCGTTTCTCATGATCCTCGTGGGGTGGGCGTCCCGCGCTCTCCCGCGTGTGCTTGTCGTGGTGATGCTCCTCTGGCACGCCGTCGGGACCGTCGCGGCGCACCCGCACTACCTACCGTTCTTCAACGAGATCGCGCGAGCGACCGGGGGGGGAGCTCGCTGGCTCGGGGACTCGAATCTCGACTGGGGACAGGATCTCTCGGCGGCGGCTGAACGACTTCGCGAACGGGGGGCAACCGGAGCGATCCTCTGCTACTTCGGGACGGCAAGCCCGTTCGTCGAGGGTCTCGCGTGGCAGATCCTCCCGCCTACGCTGCGGGAGAAGGCGCGCGATCCGTGGACGGAGTTGCCGACGGAGGGGCCGCAATGGCTCGCCGTGAGCGTGACGAACGCGCAGGGCATCTACTACCGAACGCCGGGCGACGAAGACCCGCTCGCGTGGCTCGAGGGGTTCGAGCCCGACGAAGTGGTGGGAGAAACGATCCGACTGTACGAAATCTCGACGATCGACGAAGTGCAACGCGGGCTCGTCGAGGTGTACGAGCGTCACGGTCTCCGGGAGGAGGCGCGCCGGGCCCTGATTCGCGTCGTCCGGGAAAGTCCTTACGACGGAGAATCGCGACGTGCCCTGATCGCGGCGTACCTGGCGGCCGGTGAGCTCGAGGAGGCTGAAGCGACGATCCTGCAGGCGCAAAATCCGAGTGTGGAGGAGGTGCTTCAGCTCGCGAACATCCGGAAGCAGCTCGGAAACGACGAGGGGATCCGGGAGGTGTACGAGTCGGGGCTCCGTGGATTCAAGTACGAGGCAGAAATCCACAACGAGTATGCGTGGTGGCTGCAGGAGAACGAACTCGACCTCGACAAGGCCCTTCAACTCGCGGCCCGCGCCGTCGAGTTGGGTCCCGGGGACTTCTACTATCTCGACACCCTCGCCATGGTGCACCTCCGACGGCACGAGTACTGGGAGGCGCTCGAGGCGATCGATGCCGCGCTCGCGCTCCCCGGCGCCGACGTCGGGGAGATCCGCTGGCACCGGGTTCTCGTCCTGACCGGGCTGCGCCGCGATCGGGAGGCCGTCCGCGAGGCGGAGCGCATTCTCGACCGCGACGACATCTCGCCGGAGCTCGAAGAAGAGGTCGGGCTCTGGCTCTTCGAGGTCGATCGATGACGCTTCGGCGGGGTCCTCGCGTCGCCGTCGCGGTCCTCGCCCTCGCGGCTCCCTACCTGCCGATCGCCGCCGGGGTGTCGCTCGGCGGGGGATTCGTCGCGGCGGCGATCGTCGGCGCCGCGGCGCTCGGGGCGCCGGGCACGGCCGGTCTCCTCTGGGGACGCGGGCGCGGCGTGGCGCGAAGGTTCGCGCACGCGCTCGGAGCAGTCGTACTCCTGAACGTCGCCGCGGCAGTGGGGTTGAAGCTGGCCGGGATCTCGCCGACCGCCGCGAGTTTCGCGGCGGCGCTCGGGGTGCTGACCATGGCGACCGGCGGAGCCGCCGTCGCACGCGGCAGCACGATGCCGGGACTCACGAAGGAGCCCGCGGGAATCGTCGTGGCCGTGATCGGCTGCGGGCTCGCGTGGCTCTCCGGCACCTACGTCGTGCCGCCGCTCGAGGATCAGGACATGGAGGTTCAGGGGACCGCTTGGGGGCTCGCCAATGATCTCGAGCCGCTTTGTCTCACGAATCGGAGCACACTGTACTTCTTCGCGCACCCGCTCCTGCTGCACGCGCTCAACGCCTCGACCCTGACGCTGGCGGGTGAGCTTCCGATCGTGCGGCCCGCGTACGACGCGGCGGTCGCGGCGCGCGAAGCGTCGGGCGCGGTGGAACGGCCGCGGGGAGTCGTCGCGGCGTGGCGAGCGTTGCGAGCTCCGGAGGTTAGAGTCGATCGGAGCTTCGAATGGTTCCACGAAGTGTACAAGCCCTTCCTCGAGTCGCCGGCGCTGCTCGGGACGCGGACCCCGAACTGGGTGCTCGCCGGCGCCGTCGCGGTCCTGCTGTTCGCCGCGGCGAGGCGCTCGGGGGCGGGGGCGGGTGACGCGGCGCTCGTCACCGTGACCTACGCGACGCTCCCCGAGATCTTCGTGCGCTCGGGGTACGGCGGCTACTACGTCCTGAGCGCGGCGACGATGCTCGCGGGAGCTTCGCTCGCGTCCGGCGACCAGGGTGGCGGGCGGTCCGGATACGTCGCCGGAGCACTCGCGATTCTCTCGAACCAGAAGGCGCTCGTCGTCGCGATGGCCGTCGGCGCGTTCCGGACCATGGTGGCGGTCGCTCAGCGTCCGACGCGCCTCGCGGCGGCCGCGCCGTACGTTCTAGGCATCGTCGCCGGGGGAACGGCGTTCTGGGTCTACGGTTTGGCGATCGCCCCGAGCGAATTCGTGGCGGACCACGTGCTCGATCACGCCCTGAAGCGCTTTGCGGGCGGCGAAGTCACGAGCCGGGCGGGGCAGGCGGTCTACGCGTCGAGGCCGGGGATCTGGCTCGAGTTCGCACGGCACATGGGGGGGGGCTGGGTCATCCTCGCCGCGGCGGGGCTCACGCTCGGCTTGCGGCAAACGTGGCGGGAGGTCGCGGCCGAGCCGACGGGGGAGTCGTCCCGGGGATCGCTGGTCGCGATCCTGACGCTCTGGTCCATCGTCGGCGCCGTCGTATTCACCGCGACGGACTGGCGACAGACGAAGCATCTCTGTCTGATCGTGCCTGCGCTCTCGGTGTTGATCGCGGCGCTCTTTCCCGCCGCCCGCCCCCGACCGCGAATGATGCTGCGAGTCGGTCTCGTCCTGTCGTTCGCGTGGAACGTCCGCTGGCTCGTGCGACTCGCGAACGACTTCGACTCCTTCACGGTGACGCCGATATGGTGAGGCTCCGGGTCACGGCCACGGTGGTCGCGGCGGCCGGCAGTATCGTCCTCTCGGGCTGCGGCGGAGCCCGGGAGCCGTCGGAGCCGGCGGAACCCACGCGGGCCGCGACGACCCTGATCGGGCTGGACGGTGCCGACTGGCGCAACGCGATCCCGCTGATTCGTCAGGGGAAGCTCCCGGTGCTCGCGGCGCTGAAGCGCGCCGGCACGAGCGGCGTGATGCTGACGAACCCGGACTACCGCTGGTCGCCCGTTCTGTGGACCACGATCGCGACCGGGAAGCTGCCGAGCCAGACCGGGGTCACGAACTTCTTCGCGCGGGTTCAGGGGATCGACCGTCCGATCCCGACGCCGTCCATGGCGCGCCGGTGCAAGGCGATCTGGAACATCTTCAGCGAGGAGAATCTCGAAGTGGGCTTCGTCGGCTGGTGGGTGACGTGGCCGGCCGAGCCCGTGAACGGGTTCATCGTCTCGGATCACTTCTCGGTGTCCCGGTTCGATCTCGGCGACGAGTACGAGCGCGACGTCGAGGACGAGGCGTACTTCTTCCGGCAGACCTATCCGGAGGAGCTCGCGCAGGAGATCCGTCCGCTGAAGTACGAGCGGCGCCAAGTCGGCCGCGACGATTTCTCGCGGTTCGCCGACCTTCCCGACGACTGGGAGCTTCCGAAG
>JALGZO010000189.1 GCA_025774865.1 bacterium
CACGTAGGACCGCCCGTCGATCGCGAGGATCGAAAAAAGCGGGTCGCTGCGGGTCTCGACCCAGAACAGGACGCGGAGGAGAGCCGCGACCGCAGCCACGAGGACCACATCCCGCTCGAGCCCGCGCGGATAGGGCGTCATGTCGATCCCTCCGGGTGATTCGCCCACCGACCCCGATCATCGCGCGGTCGGGCGCGGACGAAAAGACCCTCGATTCAGTTCTTCGTATTTCCGGGGCCGAGGCCCCGTCTTTGGAGGGCAGATCCCAGATCGGCGTCCAGGCGGCGTCGCTCCTCGAGACTCGGAACGAGGACCTTCTCGATGGCTCGCAGAGTGCTTCTCTACTCACACGACACGGTTGGTCTCGGTCACATCCGGCGGGTCACGCGGATCGCCAGCCATCTCGCCGAGCGTGATGGGGATTCCACGATTCTGATCCTCACGGGTTCGGCCGTGGCCGACTCCTTTCGTCTCCCGGCCAACGTCGACGTCGTCAAGCTGCCGTCCTTCCGAAAGGCCGAGAACTCCCGCTACGTCCCCCGGCGCCTCGAGATCGACCACGATCGGTTCGTCGCGCTTCGACGTGAGCTCATTCGCGGAGCCGTCGAGCAGTTCGAGCCCGACGTGCTCGTGGTCGACAAGGTCCCACTCGGGGTCGACGGTGAGCTTCGCCCGGCCCTCGACGCGCTCCGCCGGCGGGCGCCGCACTGCCGGGTCGTTCTGAGCCTGAGGGACATTCTCGACTCCCCACGGGAGGTCACCAGGAGCTGGAGTCGGGACGGCATCTGGGACGCGCTCCGCGACTTCTACGACGACGTGTTCGTCTGGGGAATGCGGGACGTCTACGACGTGATCGAGGCATACGCCGTTCCCGGCGACATCGCGCCGAAGTTCTCCTATTGCGGCTATATCGCCCCCGCCCGCCCGCCGTCCACGAACGGCCGCTCCCGATTCGCCGGGAAGAAGCTCGTCATAGCGACGGTGGGCGGGGGCGAGGACGGGTCGTTCCTCCTGAGCCAGTTCCTGCGAAGCCTCCCGCACGCGGAGCAGAAGTTCGCGAGCGTCGTGCTCACCGGACCCGACCTGGCCGCCGAGCGCCGAGCATCCCTGGCGCAACTCATCCCCAGCTGTGGTCGACCGGTCTTTCTCATCGACTTCGCAGCCCACGCTGACCGATTGCTGTCCGCCGCCGACGTCGTCGTCTCGATGGGCGGCTACAACACGATCTCCGAGATCGTCTCCAGAGGCGGCCGCGCAATCGTCGTTCCCCGGACCACGCCGAGGAAAGAGCAGCTCATCCGCGCGGAGCGATTTCACGAACTGGGGCTCCTGAGGATGATCCGACCGGAGAAGCTCACTCCGGAAAGGCTCGCCTGCGCCCTCGACGAGGAGCTTCTCGGAACGACGCGACAGCCACGGCTCGCGCTCGACTTCGGGGGACTGGACCGGAGCGCGGACCTCCTCGAGTCGCCGGTGACGGCACGCAACGGAACCCACTCCGCGGGAGCACGGACATGAGCTTTCACGTCGGTTACGTCCTGAAGATGTATCCGCGATTCTCGGAAACCTTCATCGTCAACGAGATCCTCGAACTGGAACGCCGGGGGGCCCGCGTCACGGTCTTTTCGCTGCGCGTTCCGCGCGAGGGGCGTTTTCACGAGAAGATCTCGCGGGTAGCCGCCGAAGTCGTCTACTTGCCGAATCGCTCCGTGCACGAGCTGGTCAATCTGGTCGCGGAACAACGAGATCAGCTGGCGCCGACGAAACGTGTTCTCTCCTCGTACTTGTGGGAGCAGATCGAAGGCGATGGGCCGCTGTCGCTCGCGTACGTGAGCAAGGCGATCGACGTGGCCGCCGAGGTCCGAGCTCGCGGCATCCAACACCTTCACGCTCACTTCGCGACGAGCGCGACCGCCGTGGCGCGAATGGCCTCGAGACTGGCCTGCATACCCTACAGTTTCACGGCGCACGCGAAGGACATCTACCTCGAGACGCACAGCCTGGACCGACTCCGTCGATTCATGGCGGACGCATCGTTCGTCGTGACGGTCTGCGACGCGAATTGCACTCCGCTGGCCCGGATCGGCCGCGGGCGCGGCGACGTGCGCCGCATCTACAACGGTCTGGACCTCGAGGAGTTCCGTCCCGCGCCCGCGGCCCGCTCCGCGCGTTTCACGATCCTGGGGGTCGGGCGACTGATCCCGAAGAAGGGCTTCGACACGCTCGTCGAAGCGTGTCGTCTCCTCAAGAAACGAGGCCTCGACTTTCAGTGCCGAATCGCCGGTACTGGACCGGACGAAGAGGATCTCGCCGCCCGCATCCGGCGCGACGAAACCGGCGACATGGTCGAGCTCGCCGGGCCGCTCCCCAACGAACGGGTCCGCGCGGAAATCTCCGCGGCCGACGTCGTCGCGTTGCCCGCCCGCGTCGCCGAGGATGGCAACCGCGACGCGCTGCCGACGGTCCTTCTCGAGGCCATGGCGCTCGAGACCCCTTTCGTCTCGACCCCCGTGACCGGCATTCCGGAGATCGCCGGCGCCAACGAAACCGGGCTGCTGGTACCCCCAGACCGACCCGATCTCCTGGCCGACGTCCTCGCGTCTCTGGCCGAGTCCCCCGGCCTCCGTCAATCGCTCGGGCGCGCCGGCCGGAGTCGGGTGCGGAACCTCTTCGACGTTCGCCACAGCGTCAGTGAGCTCCTGCGGCTCTTCGAGACAAGCGGCGGGCGCGTCGGATCCACTCGCGAGTTTGCCGCGGCCGCTACGGGAACCGGGTGACACCATGCAACTCGTGTACCTCAACGCCGATTCCGGCGTACCGCTGCTAGGACCGAAGG
>JALGZO010000190.1 GCA_025774865.1 bacterium
TCGATCAGCGGAGCGGCCTTGCGGTTTTCGAGACCATTCCCGTTCGACATCGCTCCCGGAGCTACGGACTCGCTGAAGGTGTTTCTCGAACCGCTCACCATCCAAGGGATTCCGGACGACCTTCGGATCGCGTCGAACGATCCGACAAAACTCCTCTTGTCGATCCCGCTCACAACGGACGTCCGTGATCTCGAGGTGGAGACGATCGCGCTGACCGCAGAGGAAGAGATTCCTCTCGGGGAGGCGCTGATCATTCAAGTGATCCCGGCCGAGTTCGTGCACGTCGAGAGCGGATCTCTGTTCCATCGTCCCGCAACCGGAGGTGATTTCGAACATGTCGAACTCGTTCCGGTAGGTGGAGCTCTCATTGGTGTCGTTCCCAGAACGTCGGTCACCGAGGTCGGCTTGCAGTACTACGTCAAGGTCGAGAACAGCGAGATCTTCCGGTTCGATCCTCCGGGAGCACCGGATTCTCTCTTCTTCCAGGCAGTCGCCTCGCCAAATGCGGTGACCGCGGCGCCGCAGGCCGGGTCGGGAGGTCGGTTCCTGAAAGGCCAGGGCATCCCCGTCGTGGTCCAGCTCGATGCCGGGACCGTGTTCGTGGAGGGCTTACTGCACTACCGCCGGGCCGGACAATCGGACTACGACTCAACTTCTCTCGTGGTGACTGAGGCTGGTCCCGCCGCCTCCGTTCCAGCTGAATTCGTGGAGTCCCGTGGGGTGGAGTACTGGGTAGCGGTCGCCACGCAAACCAACTCACTGATCACGGATCCCCCGACGAACCCGAGGACAGTTCCCCGAACCATCCGCACGTCGGTTCTCAGGGAAGAGGAAGGAACGAGCACTCCGGGACGGCGCTACCGGATGCTCTCGGTGCCGCTCGAATTCGACCCCGAGTTCGACGGGACTCTCGAGGACATTCTGAGGGATGAGGACGAGTTCGGCCCGCCCGACCCCGCGAAATGGCGAGCGTTCCGCTACGTGCCGTCATCGGGAACCGTCGAACTCGTGGACGATCCTCGTTTTCGACCGGAGCCGGGCCAGGCGTTCTGGCTGATTTCGCGATCGGATCACCGCGTGGACTCTGCACCGATCGAAGCAATGTCCACCCGGAGCGACCGGAAGTTCGAAGTTGTTCTGGCGCGTGAATGGAATCAGTTCGGGTCGCCCTTCGTGTTTCCTGTGGCGTGGGATAGCGTCACAACCTCATCGGATGCCATCGGCGACCCCGTCGCGTTCGACCCGTCGCTTCGCACCGCCGGCTACTATGCCCAAGAGCCGCCGACCGTTCTGACCCCGTTCCAGGGTTATTTCATCAGGAACGATTCGTCGCAGCCGGAGACTCTCTGGATCCCCCCGATCGAAGCGACCGAGGCGGCGGCGCGAGCAGGACCTTCAGCGATCGCACTTCCCGAGTGGGCGCTACGGCTGGAGGCAGCGTCCCCCGCCGCTCAGGGTGGCACGATCACGCTCGGTGTCCATCCGAGGGCCGACTCGGAAGTGGGTCCACCTGGCCATCGACAATAGCGGCTGGTCACGACGCCCCGGCCCGTACCGACGCGACCTCAGGGAAGTAGGCGCGAAAGGCCACCTCTGGAACATCGACTTGCGTACGGATGAGCTCGCTGCCGATGTCACGGTGGCCGCGACTCTCAGTGGCGGTGTTCCCGGAGAGTGGGAGCTGCGGCTCATCGATGTCGAGCAGAGTGTGAGCACCGATCTGAACGCGGAGTCGGACTATCGCCTCGTGTCGTTCGGACCGAGTCAGGCCTACCGGCTTGCCGTGGTCGCCGGAACCGCCGAGTACCTTTCACAGATAGGTGACGAGCTCGTCACGATCCCGGTTGCGCTCTCCCTCAATGCCAATGCCCCGAACCCCTTCCGCGGCGCGACTCGAATCCGATTCGGCCTGCCGCGGGAGCAGCAAGTCACGCTCGGCATTTACGGTCTACAAGGCCGACGTGTGTTCACTCTCGTCGACCGCCGGCGGATGCCCGCCGGCTACCACTCGGAGATTTGGCAGGGGCGGGACCAACTCGGTCGAAGGGTAGCGTCGGGCATCTATTTCTACCGGCTGCAGACCGAGGACGGAGTACGCACCCGCAAGCTGCTGGTTCTAAGATAACGGAGCCTCCGCGCCCAACGCCTGTTCGGTCCCCCGCCCCGCCGACGGAGATGTGCGCCTACCTCCGCACCGACCGGACCGGTGAGTTCGACGACGGCGCCCGGCCACGGTTGGTCCGACTCTCGACGCCGGCTTCCCTGACACCCCGTTTCCCCCTGTCGTATAATCGGCCAGGTCTCCCCCCAGCCTTCGAGACGCCCCATGGCGGATGATCAGTTCAAGGCCGCCGAAGCCGTTGCCCACGCCGCGCTCCGCCTACCCGTCGAAGACCGCGACCGCTACCTCTCCCAGCACTGCGCGAACGACCCAGAGATGCGCCGAGCAACCGAGCGGTGGATGCGGCGACTCACGGAGCGTGAGCTCGGCGACTCCGACAGCACCGCCACTTCGTCGCATTCGGTCCAGCCGGAGTGTGGCGAGGTCATCAACGGCGAGTACGAGATCCTGGATGAGATTGGCCAAGGCGGATATGGCGTCGTCTATCGATGTCGGGAGCTGAGCGTCGGAAAGATCGTCGCCGTGAAGATGCTCCTGCAGCACGTGCGCGATCGGAAAGCACTGTCGCAGTTCCAGGACGAGGGGCGTCGACTCGCTCTTCTGAACCATTCAAACGTGGTCCAGGTCCACCGCGCAGGTACGTCCGACGGGCGTCCGTACATCGTTATGGAGTACCTGGGTGGCAAAACAATTCGCCGGATCCTCAAGGACTCCCCGTCTCTTTCGCCGAGCCGGGCACTCAACATCATGTCGCAGGTCACGCGTGGTCTGCACGAAATCCACCGGCACGGACTCGTTCACCGAGATCTTTCGGCGCGCAACGTGATGGTCAACCGCGAAGGCACCGCCAAGATTCTGGATCTCGGGCTCGCGCGCTTCGTCGACGCACGCGACTCCCTGCGGTCCGCCATGGTCCGGGGTACGCCACCCTACCTGGCCCCTGAGCTCTTTGATGGAGCGCCACCGTCCTTCGCTTCCGACGTATTCGCTCTCGGCGTACTCACATATGAGATCACCACCGGCGTGAATCCGTTTCGCGGACCGAACACGAGAGCAATCGTCGACAAACTGCTCCACTACCACCCGGCCCCGATCGACTCTCTCGTTGAAGGGCTCTCTCCGCAGCTCGCGCGACTGGTGCAGAACTGCTTGGAAAAGGATCCAAGCAATCGACCGAGCGGGCTGGAAGACGTGGCCGAACAGCTCCTCCGAGGTGGCCATGGCGCGGACGAGCCGCGCCCGGGTCCCTCACCCTCTTCCAGCTTCTTGCCGAATCCGTACCTGACCCGTGCAATGATCCGCGGCCCCGGCGATTTCGTAGGTCGAACGCAACAAGTGAGAAAGGTATTCGCGCGCCTCAACGCCACTCCACCCGGATCGATCTCCGTCGTGGGCGACCGGAGAATCGGCAAGTCGTCCCTGTTGAATTACGTCTCGATGCGCGTGAACCGCGACGCCTATCTCCACGACTCCGAAGCACTCGTCTTGGTGTTCTTGGATCTACAGAGGGAACGTCACACACTGCCGTCGTTCCTCGAAGAACTGATGGCAAGTGTGCGGGAAGATCTCGACGGTCGGGCCGAGCTCCCCAAGCTACCACACACGCTGTCCGGGCTGCGTACGATGGTAGAGCACCTCCACAACCGCGGCTATCGACTCGTGATCCTGCTCGACGAGTTCGAACGCGTCACGCGCAACGAGAACTTTCCGTTGGAGTTCTTCTCGTTCCTCCGCTCATTGGTACAGCCCTTCAACGTGGGCTACATCACATCTTCGGTGCGCGACCTTCAAGACCTGTGCCATACACGAGAGATCGCCGAGTCTCCCTTCTTCAACGTGTTCACACCCATGCGCCTCACCGCATTCGAGCCTGACGAGGCGCGCGACCTGGTCATCAACCCTGCCCGGACAATTGGCCTTCGCTTGGAGCCCTTCTGCGATTTCGTCTTCGACGAATTGGCGGGCTATTTGCCGGTTTTCATTCAGATCGCGTGCAGCCACATTGTCGAAGTCATTCAAGACAACCTCGACGAGGCCCCTGACCTGAAGGCGGTTCGGCACGGATTTGAAGACGAGGCAGAGCCCCACTTTCGATTCCTCTGGGAGTCGTTCAGCGAAGCGGAGCAGATCGCGTACTGCCATGTGACGAGCGG
>JALGZO010000191.1 GCA_025774865.1 bacterium
GCTCTCCGAGCGGAGCGAGCTTCACGGTCCGAGCCAACTCGGTCAGCCAGAATATGCGTCCGGCCGACGCCCCCCGAAGATCTCGTTGCGCTCGGTGATCTTCTTGTCCCGCGCGACTGCCAGGTCGACCTCCTCCACCACCACGCACTCCCCGTCCGCGGGCGCCCTCGTGATCACCTTGCCCACCGGCGCCACGATCTGACTCCGTCCGGTGAACTCGAGCCGGAGATCGCCCCGGTCATCCTCGGCGGTACGGTTCGCGGTCACCGCCCAGACTCGGTTCTCGAGACATCGCGTGCGCATCGCCTCCTGGCAGTGGGGCAGCACGAGATTCGACGGGTGCAGGATGACTTCGGCACCGAGGAGCGCGAGGCTCCGCGCCGACTCCGGGTACACCCAGTCGAAGCAGACCATCACGCCGACGCGCACGACGCCGCCCGCCGTCTCCACGTCCCAGGCCTCGAACGGACGATCGCCCGGGTCGAAGATGAAATTCTCACGGTCGAAGAGATGCACCTTCCTATACACCCGTACGGTTCCGTCGGGCTCCGCGAGCGCGGCGGAGTTGAAGAGGCGCCCACCGTCCCGCTCCGCGAAGCCGGCGACTATCGAGCCCCCTCGCGACGCGGCCCACTCCCGCAACGCGCGAACCGTCGGCCCGTCGACGCTCTCGCCGAACTCGAGCGCTTCCGGCCGATCGCGAAACAGGTATCCCGTCGAGAAGAGCTCGGGCAGAACGAGCAATTCGAACGGCGGAGCCTCCGCCACCCGGCGAGCGGCGCTTTCGAGATTGCGCTCGACCTCCCCGAATCGCGGATGCGTTTGGAGGAATCCGACGCGCGCGCTCGCGGCCGGGCTCATCGATTCGCTCAATCGAGCCTCCTCGCGAGTCTCGAAGTCATGTTTCCCGTCGCACAATCTGCCGCTTCTTGCAAAAAGCGACACGCCCCGAGTCGGACGGGGGCGAGATTGCACGCCCACGAGGTGACCGAGAGTGGAGGATTCTTGGTAGAATCGAAAGACGAATGATCGCCTACGACGCGCTGGTCGTTGGCATCCTGCTTGCTACATTCTGCTCATGACGACGGTGAGGCGAAGGTGATCTGATGGACGATTCGACGTACTTCGATCTCAGTGGCCCCGGTGATCGGCGCGAGAGAACCGCCTTCTTCGTGCTCGACTCCCTCTTGCGATCGCGGATCGACTGCGGGTTCGAATCGAACACGGCGCGGCACGGCGAGGACGTGAACGTCTACCTCGTGCACCTGCTGTCGTCGCTCGTGATGGGGTTTCGGGACGACGATCACACCGCTGCGAGAGACATCGACGTCTTCGAAAAGGTCCGTGACTCCAGCGATCCTCGATTCAAGTGCGGTGTCTACCGGGCGAACGCCGACTACCTTCTGCTTTCCACCAGCCTCTTCACGGAGTCCCCCTACGTGGAGAGAGAGGGGCAACGTACCTTCGACGGATCGGCCCGGGACAGGATCGGGAGGGGCAAGGCCTACTATCAGTTTGCTTCCATGTTCCACGAACGGGTCCGGGCGTCGTCGCCCGCCGTCGCACGAGTGTTGCACCGCCTCTCGGAAGACTTCGAGAGGTACGTGGTCGTTCTGTTCCACATGCGAGGCGAGTACTTCAACCTGTACGAGCGGCTGCAGGAGAGCAAGCTCAGGTCGCTGCAGGAGGACCTCTCCAGGACCCCCGCCGAGAGTGACAGCGCAACGCTCGGCACCTTGCGCGACGATTTCCTGGACGCCTACTGGACCTGGCACCAAGGGCCGAGCGCGATCACGCGGCGGAAGCTCACCGAGGCCGTGTCACGCCTGCAGACAGCCGACCCCACGTTCGAGTTCCACCTTCCCGACGAGTAGATCACCCACCGAACGTGAAAAGGGCGCGCATTGGCGCGCCCTCTCCGTTTCGGTTCCCGCGGTGCCGGCCGAGGTCATAAACCTGATCCGAAGGACCTAGGTGGGTGCCCGCACGGCCCGTTCAGTCCGTCACGCGCGAGGCCGACGAACGTTCCAGCCGAATGTTGAGCCCCCGAGTCGGAGTCTTAGGTTCAAATTTATATGACTCTCGATCGAGCACAACAGGAACCGTACTTCTTATCGGTCACAGCCGACATGACCATGATAGCGATGCACTTTCGACAGCGTCAACCCCCTCACGATTCGACTCGGTTTGCACTCGGTGAGAAGGCCATGCCTCCGATGGTTTTCCCTTGACTTTACTGTGCGATAACCCCGCTTTGTCTTGCCACTCGCCACCGTTCACAGAAGCTGTTGACGGACACGGTGTTACCGATGCCCCAGTTGACCACTTTCCGATTCTACAGTAGGGTGAGAAAGTCTCCGATACACAGAAGCGATGGGTGGGGCGGTTCTCATTCCCGAGATTCGTGCCCGAGCTACCGTGGCCGTTGATCTGGGAGTGATTTCCCCGTTCGCATCACGGCTCGCTTCTGGCCACAGGAGGATCCGCAATGAAGTTCAGGCTTCGATTCGCCATTCCCGCATTTTTCATCGCCCTGACGTTGTCGTCTCCCGCCGGAGCGCTCGAGAAGACTGCGGCCCCCATGACCGACGACTTCGACGCGTGGCGATCGGGCGGAACGTCGGTGAGTTGTCTCGTCGACTACTACAACACTTGCAATGGCTGGGTCTGGGTCTGGAGCGGATGGCTTCCGAACGACCAGGTCGGCGTGTGCTTCACGTCGTGCTGCCCGGGCCTCGGCGCAGACGTAGATACTTCGGCCGTTTTCTTTTGGACATCGGCGCCCACCGGGTATGGCTACACGGGGACCATCGGCGTCTTCGAGGTAGACGCTGACCACTGCCCGATCGCGCCGGCGCTCGCCAGTCAAGCCTTACTGCCGATGACGGGCTGGAATTTCGTGGACTTCGGCAGCGTCAGCGTCTCGTCGAATTTCGCCGTCGCTTTCCAGTTCGGCCCTGGGGCCGGGACCCCCCTCACGATCCCCACGGATCACCCGTTGGCGGGGCCGACCGGGCCGGTGGCGTGCGGTTCCTGCTACCCGTCCACGCGCGACAGTCGCACGTTCTACTGGGGGACGGTCGGGACGACGCAACTTTGCCCGGGCTCTGTCCTCAACGACGGACTCTGCGACGCGCAGTTCCTCTGGGATGCCTCGATGCACTGCGTGATCTCGGTCGAGTCGTCGTCGTGGGGGACGATCAAGGGACTGTATCGGTAGACACGTCTGACGGCATCATCCGAGAGGGGTCTCGCGTTCGCGGGACCCCTTCTTCGTGAGGTCGAAGCTCGTGGACCTTCTCGCGACGCGCCGGCGCTCCGCTCAGATCTTCTGGTAGTTCGGCGCTTCTTGCGTGATCTCGACGTCGTGCGGATGGCTCTCCCTGAGCCCAGCCGAAGTGATGCGAACGAAGCGGGCCTTCTCGTAGAGCTCTGAGAGGCTCGCCGCTCCGACGTAGCCCATTCCCGCCCGCAGCCCACCCATGAGCTGGTAGACCGTCTCCGCGAGAGAACCCCGAAACGGGATTCGACCCTCGATCCCTTCCGGCACCAGCTTCCTCGCGTCTTCCACGTCACCCTGGAAGTAGCGGTCGCCGCTTCCGTCCTTCATCGCGCCGACCGAGCCCATGCCGCGCACGACCTTGTAGCTGCGCCCCTGGTACAGGACGATGTCGCCTGGACTCTCCTTGGTTCCAGCGAACAAGCTTCCGATCATCACGGAGGACGCACCGGCCGCGAGCGCCTTGGCGATGTCACCCGAATACTTGATGCCGCCGTCGGCGATGACGGGGACACCCCGACGATGGGCAACCTCGGCCGCGTCGAGCACCGCCGTGAGTTGCGGCACTCCGACGCCGGCGACCACGCGCGTCGTACAGATGGCTCCGGGACCGACACCGACCTTCACCGCCTGCGCACCCGCTTTGATCAGCGCTTCCGCTCCTTCCGCGGTCGCCACGTTGCCCGCGATCACCGGGACGTCGGCGGCCGTGCGCTTCACGCGGAGAATCGCGTCGGCAACCGACTCCGCATGCCCGTGGGCCGTGTCCACGAAGAGTGCGTCCACTTGCACCGCGGTCAACCGTTCGACCCTCTCCTCCAGATCCGGCGCGGTTCCGACCGCGGCTGCGACTCGCAGCCGGCCGTGCGAGTCCTTGCACGCGTGCGGGTACTGTGTCCTCTTCATGATGTCCTTGATCGTGATGAGGCCCTTCAGCCGTCCGTGTTCGTCCACGACCGGCAGTTTCTCGATACGGTTCTCGTGGAGAATCTTCTTCGCGTCCTCGAGGCTCGTCCCCACCGGGGCCGTGACGAGACCTTCTTTCTTCATCACGCCGGAGATCGGGACCTCGGGTCGATCGTGGAATCGCAGGTCACGGTTCGTGAGGATGCCGACGAGCTTGCCGTCGCTCGTGGTGACCGGGACGCCCGAGATCCGGTAGCGGCTCATGATCTCCTCGGCGTCGCCGACGAGCCGATCGGGAGTGAGCGTGATCGGGTCGAGAATCATGCCGCTCTCCGAACGCTTCACCTTGTCCACTTCGTCGGCCTGTCGTTCGGGTGACAGGTTCCGGTGGACGACTCCGATACCGCCCTCCTGGGCGATCGCCTTCGCGAGACGGGATTCGGTGACGGTGTCCATCGCGGCGGACACGAGCGGAATGTTGAGCTCGATGTCGGCGGTGAGGCGGGTCTTGAGATCCGCGTCCTTGGGATGAATGGACGAGTGGGCGGGGACGAGCAGCACATCGTCGAAGGTCAATCCTTCGCCGACGAAACGGGTAGACGGGGACGACCGGGACACGAGGACCTCCGGTGTGGCGGACTGACGATCGGGGGCTGGGCGAGTGGAGGGATGATACCGGCGCGGCGCGGGAGGGGGAAGTGCGTTCGTCCCGGGGTGTCGGCCGAGCCGGACCGCGGCCCGCTCCGGCCGGTCCTACTGCGCTCCCTCCTCCGCGATGCCCGTCATCGGCACGAAGCGCACCGGGATCACGTCCCGTTCCACGAGCTTCCCGTCGCGCTTTTCCTGCACGACGAGTTCCTGAGCGCCACGACCGCCGACCGGGATGACGAGCCGGCCGCCCTCCGCGAGCTGCTCTTGGAGCGGACGTGGCACCCTGGCGGGCGCGCAAGTGACGATGATCCCGTCGAACGGGGCGGCCTCCGGCCAGCCGAGGTAGCCGTCTCCGACGCGGAGGTTCACGCGGTCGTATCCGGTCGCCTTCAGATTCGAGGCGCCGAGGTCCGCGATACCCGGCAGGATCTCGATGGAGTACACCGCACCCGCGACCTCCGCGAGAACCGCAGCCTGATAGCCCGAGCCGGTCCCGATCTCGAGCACCTCGCTCTCCGGCGTCAGCTCGAGGAGCTCCGTCATCAGCGCCACGATGAACGGCTGCGAGATCGTCTGCTCCTCCCCGATCGGGAGTGGGCGATCCTCGTACGCGTGAGGCCAGAGCGATTGGGGGACGAAGCGGTGGCGCGGGACCTGCCTCATGGCCGCCAGCACGGCGGCGTCGTCGATGTACGGCGCGAGGTGCTCGTCGACGAGACGGTGGCGCCGGACGGTGTATTCGTCTTCCTCGACCGGCTCGGCGCAGACGCCGATGAGCCCGACCCAGAGCAGGAACGCGATCCCGACCGCAACCACGACCGACGGCAGCCGCCGGGGCGGCGATGCGTCGAGTTCTTCGCGATCGCGTTCCATCGTCAGGTTTCCAGAGAGTCCAGCATCTCCCGTGCGCGAGAGAGCCGCTTCGAGCGGTCTCGGACGAAACGCTCGATGCCGCGGAAAATGTCCTCCGGCGACAGATGCGCCTCCGCGAGCACCTCGTCGACCGAGCCGCCGGTTCGCCAGCGATCGTCCCAGTCGGAAGTGAGAGAGTACTCGTAGCCGATGGGGTTCTTCATCCAGTCGTACATGAGGCGCCGCGAGCGGTTCGACACTCCCATGCAATCCAGCTGAGCGGCGGCGGGCAGCACGCCATCGCGATACTCCGACGACTGCAGCGCGAAGAGCTGCGGACTGATCGCCGCGACGATCCTCACGTTGAGCCCGGCCGAATCGATCTCGGGCAGCGCCTTGAAAAGATTCGCAGTCGACATGGTGCCCTGCACGAGTACCGTGCCGCCCTTCGGCTTCGACGGATCGAAGTCACGGATGAGGTACGCGCCCTTCGCCGCTTCGAAGTGCGACGCCACTCCCAACGCGGCGCGATCCGGGATCTCGATCGGCGGCCGCGTGAGGTGCAGAGCGACGATCGGGAAGTCGCGCGAGAACGCCTCGCCCAGCACGACCGGAACCTCGTTGTACTCCCAGGGATGGACGTTGCAGATGTGCCCGTCGGGGAAGAGCTGAGTAACGCCAGGCGCGAAGATCCCGAAGTGGGTGCGCGAGTCCTCCGCGGTTTCGGGACCGGAGTGGCCGGCGATCCAGAGGACCTTCCCCACCCGGATGTCGGAATCCTGGGCCACCTGGCTGAACAGGCGCATCATCCCGTACTTCAGGTAGCTGAAGGAGCCGTACGTCGAGCAGGCCCCGTAGAAGCCGTTGAACTTATCGAAGGGCTCCGGGTGGATGTTCACGCAGCCGATCCCGGCGCAGATCCCCGCGTTCGTGAACTCCGTGATTTCCTGCGGGAGCAGCGCGCCGTCGGGATTCGTGTTGCGCTCGTACCAGCCCCACCCCTTCATGTCTCCGAAGTCCTTTGCGAACCCGGAGATGTTCGTGGAGTCGGCGAGGTCTGCCGCCATGGCGAGGAAGAGCGGCCGGTCGTACTTCTTTCGGCCGAGACCGTTCACGTACGCGCCCCAGCTCGCGAGCGCCCCGCGATTCGGTTTCTTGTCGCCGGGCTTCGCCCACATTTCCGGCGGGTAACCACGCCAGTCCCAGAACTCCCGATCCTCGAACGGGGTGGCGGCGGGTTGGAGCCTGATCGTGTCGATCTCGTCCGGTACCGAATCGCCGATCTCGACGAGGCGGTCCGCGACGTAATCGAGGAGTTCCGGATACTGCTGGTAGAGCCCCAGGACGCGCTCGATGTTCGTGGCGACCTGCGCGCGCAGCGCATCCGCGTCCTCAGGGGCGGGCTCATCCTGGCCTTCGAACTCGATCCCGTACTTGTCGGTGAATTCCCGGCGCGTCTTCCAGTACTGCTCGCCGTTCTGAGGAACCGCGGCACCGTGCGACTTGTAGCCGGTGACTGGATAACCGCGACCCTTGAGCGTCCGGCCCCAGACGCAGATCGGCACGTGATCGGGGTTCGGACCGTGCACGCCGTCGACGAGCGCGCGGGCTACGGACTCCCACTCGCTGCCGTCCTCCGCTCCGACGACCTTCCAGCCGGCGGAGCCGAACCAGTCGTCGGGGCCACCGTGCACGACGGATGCGCAGGTGCGCGGGTCGATGCCTTCGTCGTTCCAGTCCATGACGTAGACGAGGTTGTCGAGTCCCAGCCCCCACGCCGAGTTCCGCGTCTCCCACGATGCCCCGGCCGTGAAGCCACCTTCTCCTTCGAGTGCGAAGACGCGCACTTGCGACGCGCCCGCGCGCCTGAGCGCCGTGGCTTCGCCCGCCGCGGCGGGAGAGCCGTGTCCGGAGGGTCCGGTGTTGAACTTGAAGAAGAGAGTCTTGCCCTCCATCTCCGCGTGGCCGGGGAGCCCCCCGTTGCGCCGCAACGTGAGGAGGTCTTCCCAGACGAGCATCTTCTCGTCCGCATCCGGAACGAGGTATTTCGGATCGCCGGTCTTCTTGTACTTGAGACGCAGCGCGTGGTTGAGAACGGTCAGCGTCGCGTAGATGAGGGGGCACGTGTGCCCGGCGACGAGAACGAAGCGATCGCCGAACGGCTTCTCCGGATGCCGGAGGTCCCAGCGCATGATCCCGCCGAGAAGCGTCGCGACGAGCAGGTGCACCTTCGACCGCGAGCCGCCGGGATGACCGCTCTGGCGGTAGTTCAGCATCATGTCGATCATCGAATCGATCATGTCCTTGAGCTTTTCCCAGTGCGGGAAGTCCTTCCGGAGATCCTCCAGGCGGGCGTCGAGATCCGGCAATTCGAGAGTCTTCAAGGCTTCATCCTCGGATGGTGGGGCGGGGACCGCCTCGGTTTCGGGTGCCGATTGCTTTCCCGATAACATACTCCGAAACGCTCCCGCGCTCTACGATACGGCCGCCGGGAGCCCGGCCGGCCAGGCGGCGGCGAAGTCACCGGGCGGCGAGGCGCGGAGCTCGATCGCCCGGTCCTCCCCCGGGTGGCGGAACCGGAGTCCACGGCAGTGCAGAAGCTGACGGGGCGCGCCCGCGGCGGCCCGCACCCGCTCCGTCTCGCCCCGTTCCACGTACTCGGCGGCGATCTCCTCCGGCACGCCGTAGACCTTGTCCCCGACGATCGGATAGCCGGCGTGGGAGGCGTGCACGCGAATCTGGTTCGTCCGCCCGCTTTCGGGGACAGCGCGGACGAGGGACAGGGCGCCCCCCCCTCGGTCGTAGAGACCGAGGCCCTCGAAGCGCGTCACCGCGGGTCGGCCGGCGCCGGAGGCCACCACCCGACGATACGGGGGACGCGCCGGCTCCAGCCTGGCGATCGAACCGTCGACGACGAGCCGATCCGGCATCTCACCGCGCACGATCGCGACGTATTCCTTCTCCACCTGACGCTCCCGGAACTGCCGTTCGAGGTCGCGGGCGGCCTCCTTCGATTTCGCGAGAATCACCACCCCCGACGTTTCCCGATCCAGCCGGTGCGCCGGGCGCAGTTCACCACCCCACCGCTCCCGGAGGTGCGCGATCAGCGTGTTGCGGATGAACTTCCCGCCGGCGTGCACGGGGAGGTTGCCCGATTTCGCGATGGCCAGCAGGTCCGCGTCCTCGTGCAGAATCTCGAACGCGAAGTCCACCGGCGGCTCGGCGTGGAAGATCGTGTACTCGACCCGGTCTCCCTTCGCGACCGGGCTGTCGGGGCGCGCCGTGCGACCGTTGATGCGCACGGCGCCCGTCTCGATCCGCTCCCGCCACAGGTCGGGAGGGTGATAGCGGAAGCGGTGCGAGAGGAATCGCGCCAGCGCCCACCCGTCGCGGTAGGCGTCGACTTCGCAGGAGAGATCGTATCGGAGTGGGGTCGGTCCGGCGGCGCTCATGAGGACATTCTAGTCGAACCGAGAAGCAAAGGAGATGCTACGATCGCGCCGCCTCGAGCCGGGCGTTGGGAGGACGACGACGATGCAACTCGAGCTGCCGTTCGAGACGATCCACCCACCGTCACCGCAGGAGTTGCGCGAGCGCGTCATCGAGTACGGACGCGAGCTCCTCGATAGAGCACGAGCCCAGTGGCCGGAGGCCACCATCCCCGACGTTCGCGTGGAGTTTCGCCTGCGCGGTCGATCGGCCGGTGAGGCGTGTGCCACCTCACTCCTCACGAACTACAACGCCGAGCTCCTCGAGAAATACGGCGAAGACTTCATCCTCGAGATCGTCCCCCATGAGATCGCGCACGTCGTCGTGAGTCGCGTGTTCCCGCCGCCGGTGAAGCCGCACGGTCGCGAGTGGAAACTCGTGATGGCCCTTTTCGAAGCGCCGGCGTCCGCGACCCACCGGTTCGAATCGAAGCCGGCGCGCACTCTCGGCCGTCATCCCTACCGCTGCCGGTGCGAGAGCCTCCACTATCTGACGACACGCGCCCATCGGAAGATCCGTCGCGGCTACGTGGAGTACAGCTGCCGAGTCTGTCGGGAGCGGCTCGAGTTCGCCGGCTGACCTCGGTCTACTCGGGGTCGCCGGCCGGCAGCGCGGGACGCCGCCACGCCGTCGCCTGCACCGCACGCCGCCGCTCGCCGAGCGTACCCTTCGTCAGGAAGCGACCGGAGGCGCGGGCCAGGGTGGACTTCCAGGGCGCCGGCTGCACCTGAGGATAGATCTGCCGGAACAGGATCCGCGGGAGCTCCGGCAACAACGGCGCGAGCCGGTGGTACTCCGACGACACGCGGAGCATCTCGGCCAGCAACAGCAGGTCGCGCACGTACCTCTCCAGCTTGGGCGAACGACCCGTGTGCGCCAACTCGACCTGCCGGCTGAACTCCTCCATCAGACTGCGGTTCGGCGAGAACGCGACGCCCATGATCCGGAAGGCCTTGGCCATGTAGTTCAGGTGCGTTCGCCGCTCGTCGTCCGAGATCCCCGGAGACGCCCTCTCGGCGCTTTCCACGTAGCTGAACGCGAAGTAGGTCGTCATCCACTTGGGGAACGTCGCCCTTCGATGGCGATCCGAAAGAAACGAGAGACGCGTGCGGATCTCCGGCGCCGAGATTCCGCCCGTAGGCCTTTTCCCGGAGTCGGTGACCTCGCGCAGGACCCGGTCCGTCTCGGAAAACGCCCGCCGGAGGGACCGACGGGAACGGAACCGGTGGGGGAACTCTCGGTCATGGGTGAGGATCAGTTCGCACAGTAATGCGAGGCTCAGATGGGCGGCGATCCCGGCCCGGTGGCCTGATTCGAACCAGAGGCGGCTGACGAGCTCGAGCTCTTTCGAGACCCCCGCGCGGAGGCCCTCCTCGGGGGGCGCGTCGTGCGGAGGGTCCATCGCCCGGAAGAGCTTCTCGTATTGCCGCACGTCCACGCGGAGCCTCCTCTCGTCGGCCGATCTCGGGGTCAGAACCCTTATCGTCGAAACGCTCGCCTCTCTTCACCCGCGGATCGGGGGCACCCGCCTCCCGGATGGCGCCCTCTGCTTGAAGAGGCTCGGGGATTCACCTACGCTGCATCCTCCGTGGGCAGGAAGCCGACGTGTCGTTCCTGCGCACTTCGCCCCCTCGTCCCGGCTCGCTCTCGGTCAAACCAGATTGCAGCATCTGAAAGACCCCCGATTCTCACAGGTTCTTCCCGTCGGCCCGTTGCTCGGTGCCTTCGGCGTCGCGATCTGGGTGCACGTCACGTGCCCCGTGCTGCCCTACGACGACGCGTTCATCACCTATCGCTACGTGGACAATCTCGTCCGTGGAATGGGACTCGTCTACAACGATGGGCAGCGGGTTTTCGGAGCGACATCACCTCTCCACGTTCTGCTCCTGGGAGGCCTGAAGCTGATCTTCGGCTCAGTTCCCACTCCGACCTTGGCAGTTCGGTTCAACTTCGTCCCCTATGCCGCGACTGGTCTCGCGATCTTCCTGACGCTGCGGCGATTCACGGGGCTTCCGGGGCTCGCGGCGCTCGGCGCGGCCGCCGTCCTCGTGGACCCTTGGTTGCTGGCCTGGTCCACCGGCGGCATGGAATCGTATCTGTTCTCCGCATTCCTCCTCTTCGGTTTGCTCGCGGCCGTCGCCGGACGACCGGTGACGGCAGGCGTCCTGGCCGGCCTGACGATTTTGACCCGCCCCGAAGGCCTCTTGCTTCTTCTCTTCGGTTCGATCCTCGTTCGCGATGCGCCGCGGGGGCTGCTGCGCTTCCATGCGTCGGCCGTGGCGACGCTGATCCCCTGGCTGCTCTTC
>JALGZO010000192.1 GCA_025774865.1 bacterium
ATAGGCGTCGTCGGGCAAGAGCCGTGCGCCGAACGTGCCGGCGTCGAAAGAGAGACCCGTGTGGAGGTGGGTGTCGCCCCAGTACACCTGCGTCGGGTAGTGGCGCTGCGCGTAGGGGGAATAGGGACGCGTGGTCTGGAAGGCCCGCTCGAGCGACTCGTCGGCGGGCTTCGGTTCCTGGGCGGACGTGGTAGCCGCGGTGAGGCATACGGCGAGACCAGTCCACATGAGCTCACGAGCGCAGCGCATGCTTCTCTTCTCCCCTTGGAAATGTTTTCGAGTCCTCGAGATCCGGGCGAAGGAAACTATCACACGGCCGCCGCGGTGTCACCTCAGCGACCCGCCCGCCCCGTGTCTCTGGTTTCCGCTCGCCAGTGTCGGTGTGGAGGTGGTGAAGGAGGTAACGGGGCCTTCCCCCCCGAAGGCCCCGCCCGTACGACGCGATAGGTGATCTTCCTCGATCACCGGACGTCGACGGGAATCTCCTCCGCGTCGAGACGGTTCTCGACGGCCATCCGGTCGTACTCTTCCAAGGGGAGCGAGTCGTCCACGCGAAGGGCGAGGTCGTCGTGATCATCCCCCCAACCGCTCCAGCCGCCACGTCGCGGCAGGTCGATCTTCTGGACGAGAACGCCGAAGGTCTCATCCGCCAGCGAGCCGATGGCGTAGACGATCGTGCTCTCGTTCGGACGGAACGGTACGAGTGGCGTCGTGAAGACGGCATCGCGCGAGCCCGCCGGATAGATCTTCGCCCGGAGCCGACCCGGCCAGATCTCCGTCTGGGCCTCGTTCGGGTTGGACAGGTTACGGATGGTGCGCACGGGCCACCAACGGAACCACTTCCGGAACAGTCGAACGTCGACGGTCGGAGCCTCGGCGAGGTGGCGGACCACGACCCGGGAACGGATACCGCGCGTCGGCGAGGCGTCATTGACGAACACCTTCAACGAGGGGGTCCCATCCTCCGCCAGGTAGGCGACGATCGAAGCGTTGGCGCCGGCCGGCAGCCCGGCGGAGCCCGTGATCACTGCATCGCCCGGGAACGAACCGCCCTCCGGCACGATCGCGATGTCGTAGTCGCCCTCCGGAAGCTCCAGAGGATCGGTGACGGTGCCCGGCACGAACGACGGGAGCGTCTTCAACCCGTTCACGTAGACGTCCACCGTCAGTCCCGGGACACCGTGCACGACGGTGACGAGACCCGTTCCGCCGCCGCCTCGGGAGACGGCTTGCGGATCGTCCGAAGAGGTCGGGCCGAGCAGGGACTCCTGATCCCCGCACCCGGCCAGCGCGAGTAGCGCCACGGCGGCCAACGCCAGGGATGAGGATCGGGTGCGGCTCATCCAGAGTCTCCTTTTGCATGAGGTGAAGGTCGTGGAGCGACCGAGAACGTCGGCGGTACGTGTGAATCGAGCGAGGCGAGGAGTCCGCCCGGGAGTCGGATTCCCTGGTGTCTTCTTGTCTGCATTCCGGGTCTCCCGAGCGGATCAACCGCGCCTCGCAAACCTGAACAGAATATATGGACAATACCTTGACAAGTCAACCTCTCGATCGTAATAATACTGACGTAAGTTGGACGGAACTCAGGCCCCCACTGGTCATGGACAAGACAGAGCGGGGGGCCTTAGGCTCGTCTTCATCTTTCACCGCGATCTGGACAGGGAGACTCCGGGCATGGGCAACGGCGACGCCAAGCGGAAGACGACGAAGGCGCGGCACCCCATCGGTGTGGTGTCCAGCCGGACCGGTCTGCCTCAGGACGTGTTGCGCGCCTGGGAGCGTCGCTACGCAGCCGTCACGCCCCACCGGACGGACACGGGGCGGCGGCTCTACTCCGACCACGACCTCGAGAAGCTTCGCTTCCTCAAGCTCGCGGTCGAGTCCGGACGCCGGATCAGCGACGTCGCGAACCTGTCCGTCGAAGAGCTCCAGACGCTGGTCCATGAGGACGTAACTGCCGGGGTGACCGCGGCTCCGTCCCGTGCGGAGGGCGGCAACGGCCGCGCGCCTGGCCGGTACGTGGAGATCGCCTTGACCGCCATCGAGAACCTCGAAGGTGGCGAGCTCGATCGGCTGCTGCGCCAGGCATCCGTGGATCTGAGCCCACCGACCCTCCGCAACGAGGTCGTCCGGCCGCTCCTGGAGACGGTCGGGGAGCGCTGGCGGACGGGCTCGTTGCGGATCGCGCACGAGCACCTCGCCACCGCCGTGATCCGCTCCTTTCTCGGGGCGCTCCGTCTGAACGGCCAGGGCGCCCCCGGCAGTGGAACGGTCATCGTTGCGACGCCCGCGGGACAACGCCACGAGCTCGGCGCTCTGCTAGCCGCGATGGCGGCGCTCGAGGTGGGATGGGACGCCATCTACCTCGGACCCGACCTCCCCGCGGCCGAGATCGCCGCGAGCGCGCGCCAGCGCGGGGCCCGGGCCGTCGCCCTCAGCATCGTTTGCCCGGCCAATGACCCGCGCGTGGCCGAGGAGCTCCGCGAGCTCCGCAGCCTGCTGGGAGACTCCACGGCGATTTTCGCCGGGGGAGCCGCGGCTCAGAGCTACGACTCGGTCATCGCAGAGATCGCGGGGCGTCGAATCGAGGAGCCCCACTTCTTCCAGAGCGCCCTAGAAGCGACCTAGCCCTTCCCAGCCCTCAACTGGGCTGCTCCCAACCCGAAATACGGCGCCGGCCCGTCCCCCCCCCAAGGAAAACTTGTAAAATACATGGACAAACTATTGACAAATCTAGGACGGCTCCGTAATGTGTCCATGTTCCCAGGGGGGATCGATCCCTCCCACGATCCGAGACCCGAGAGCGGC
The DNA here is from genome assembly GCA_025774865.1 of bacterium. Classification (GTDB taxonomy): domain Bacteria; phylum ARS69; class ARS69; order ARS69; family ARS69; genus JALGZO01. The sequence goes on from JALGZO010000192.1 coordinate 2,809, forward strand.
TCCGGTGAGATTACGGAC
>JALGZO010000193.1 GCA_025774865.1 bacterium
ATCCGCGCCACGAGGTAGGTGGGGTTGCATTGGAGCGCGTTCTCCATGTTGGCGATCGCTTCGTCGTTGCGGGCGGCGGCGTGGAGCAGCAGGCCACACTGGTAGTGCAGGTCGGGGTATCCCGGTTCGAGGGACACCGCTCTCTCGAGATGATGCAGGGCCTCCGACACGATTCCCTGGGCCGAGAGCTCGTAGCCGAGGGCGACGTGCGCTCGAAACCAATCGGGGTTGATCTGGACGGCTTCGGTCAACAACGGAAGCACCTCGGTCTGGCGACCGCTTCGGGAGAGGATCTCCACCTTCTCGAGAAGAAACGCTGCACGATTCCCCTCGAAGAGAGCGGCGAGGGCGAAGAGGCGAAGCGCTTCCTCGGAATCTCCGGAAACGGACTCGATTCGCCCCACCTTCTTCAGCAGATCGCAGAAACCGGGATTGACGAGTCCGGGGCGTCCGAGCTGAGCGATCCGGGTCTCGTCCACCGTGCCGCCCGAGGACAGTCGGGCCACCTCGAAGAGTTCGTCGATCTTTCGATCTCTCGAGCGCATGACGGCCAACGTCTTCTCGAATGCTCTCGTATTGCCACTGGTCGCGTGGGTGATCAGGAACACGAATCCGAGCGCCGGCGTGTCCGGCCCGTGACCCCGCTCCGGCGATCGGCATCGCAGGAAGTCGCGCACGAGTGAGAGCAGGCGAGCGAGATGGACGTCCCCGCTGCCCTCGTCCGGTTCGGACGGGTACCGGCGTGCCGGATCCGCGAGGACCGCCGCCCAGCATTCGTTCCAGTGCGCCCGCCAGTAAGAGGGCTTCAGTTTGAATGCCGTCTGGAAGTCGGCGCGGGCGCCCTCGAAATCTCCGTGGAACGCGCGGATCAACCCCTGGTAGTTCCAGAGGTCGGGCCACCTCGGATGCACACGGAGTTCGTTACGGATGCCGCCCTGTAAAGACGCGACCTGAAGTTCGCTGAGGCAGACCGGCGTGGCCTCATGATCCTTCATTTCATACTCCCGTCGCTGTCCACTTCCCCTGCGCCTTTCGAAAGTTCTCGAGTCGGAACACGACGTCGAGGACGAGGCCCTCGCGACGGACCTCCTTTTCGACGCGTGCAAGGAGCGCCGCGTCCTCGGCGTGCTCGTCCTGCCGCGAGCGGCCGTTCGCGTCGTCCCGCCTCGGCGGTCTGAACTTCTCGAAGCGCCCGTGAAAGTAGACGATTCGACCCACTGCCCCGTATCGAAGCGTCTTGGAGTCCACCCAGCAGCGGGACAGAACCTGACGTACGTAGGCGTTGATCCGGAAGTCTTCGACGGACATGGCCTCTCCCGCCCGAGATGGCTCCTCTCCTGACCTGATTACGGAGGGGCGTAGCTCGCCCTTGAGACGCGATTCGTCAGCCGTGGATGCGCGGGCTTGGCAAGGCTTTGCAGATTCTTGTCGCTTCTCATGGGTCGGGTCCCAAGGATTGGCCACTTCCCCCCTTCGATCTGGTAGTGTTTTCTTGAGCTTGCTGTCCTGGTTTTCAGCGATCGTGCGGCCTCTTTGCATCAAGCTGAGACATCTGGTGAGGCTGGTCTTGCACTCTCCTCGATTGACGTCCGTACTGACATTCGTGGCATTCGGTTGCGTTCTCGGAACGGCCGGCACCGCCGTGGCGCACGCATCCGTGCCGAAGCCGGGATCTTTCGAGCTCGCAGTCGTGGATGCGGAAACGGGAGAGCCGGTACCTTTCGCGAATTTCGTCCGGACCGACGGATCGCCCGGGACCCTCGCCGGCGCGGACGGCCTGCTCCGCGTCTCCGTTCCCGCCCCCGCGACCTGTCGCGGCTTCGTCTCCCATGTCTCCTACGAGTCGTCGGCGGAGTTCGAGATCGAGATCGCGGCGGGGGAGACCGCGCGCTTTCGCCTCGCGCTCCGTCCGGCCGTTCACGAGATTCCGTCCGTCGAGATACGGGCGAAGCACCTTCCGCTCTCGCGAGAGGCGGCGGGCGCGAGAACCGTGAAGGCGGAAGACGTGTCGTCGCTTCCCAATCCGGCCGACGATGTCTTTCGGATGATGAGGCATCTACCCGGCGTTTCGACGGATGATGTCGGTGGCGAGTTCTACGTGCGGGGCGGATCGATGGACGAGACCCTCGTGCGAATCGACGGGCTCGAGGTCCGCCACCTCTTCCACGGGCGGGAGTTCCGCGGCGTCACGGGGATCCTCCCGTTCAGTGTCGTGGACCAGATGGACGTCTACACGGGCGGCTTTCCCGCGAGCTACGGCGGCCGGCTCTCCGGCGTGATCGATCTCGATCTGCGCTCCGACGGCGAACCGGGACTCCACGGTCTCGCTGGCGCGGACGGCGTATCCGCCCGAGTGCTCACGGAGTACAACAGCGAACCGGCGTCCGTCTTGCTCTCGGTCCGCGAGGGCTACCTGGATCGCGTACTGACGGCGGTCCAAGGGGAGGCGGTGATCCAGCCGGCCTATCGCGATCTCCTGCTCCGGTCGGTGTGGCGTCCGAACGCGGTACGCACGCTCTCGCTCAACTACCTGCGTTCGGAGGACCATCTCCTGTACGACGACGGCGTCCCGACTCACTACATCGACACGGACTATCTCGACCACTATCTATGGGCTTCGGGGCGGATCCTGCTGTCGCGGGGATTCAGCCTCCGGGGCACCGCGTATGGTGCGTGGTCTCACCAGGACCGTGTGATCGACGCCTACGGCCGGGATGACCGGGATTCGAACCGTGCCGGCGGACGCGTCGAGGTGAGCTTCTCGGCTCGGGACCGGCACCTCGTGACCATCGGAGGTCAACTGGATCGCGAATGGGGATCCTACAGTCTGCTCAGCCGTGAAATCGTCAGCGCCACCGCCGACGGTGATGTGCGAACGACCTCACTGTACGAGGATGGCGGACCCTTCGATCGAACGCAACTCGCGCTGTTCGCCCAGAACGAATGGAGCCCGTTCTCCCGCCTCGGCCTGAACCTCGGGTTTCGAGCGTCGCGCGACGCATTCGCGGGCACCCTCCGCATCGATCCTCGGCTGTCGGCGGCTCTGCAGCTCGACGGGGACGTCACGGTACGGGGTGCCTGGGGCCGGTACGACCAGGACCCGGAGCTCAAGCTCGATCCGACGGGGACGCAAGCGGTGCCAGGCCAGCGAGCGGCCCGAGCCCGTCACATCATCCTCGGCGTCGAGAAGGCGATTGGCTCCGTGCGGGTCGGTCTCGACGTCTACGACAAAGACCTCCGGCAGCTCGACGAGATTATCTCGAGAACGATCAACGGTGAGATCGAGCACCACGAGATCACGCGCGGGCGGGCCCGCGGACTCGAGATCTTCGTGCAGCGGGGTAGCAATAGCTCGAACTGGTGGCTCGCCTACTCGCTCGGTCGCTCGCAATGGGGCAACGAGGAGCGCACCTTCATTCGCGATTTCGATCGGCTCCACTCGTTCTCTCTGGCGAACACGTTCCGGATCTCCTCCGACTGGGACGTCGGCATGTCGTACACGTTCCACAGCGGTACCCCGTACACGGAGCAGAGCTGGGCTCAGCAAATCGAGACGGGCGAGTGGGCTCTCAGCGAGGGCTTCCCGAACGGTTCGCGCCTTCCCGCGTACCAACGCTTCGACGCCCGCATCCGACGACACTTCCGATTCGATCGCTGGGAAATGTCGGTCTACGCAGAAGCGCTGAATCTGACGAACCATGACAACGTGATCTGGTACTCGTGGGGGTTCCGCGACGTGGAAGGCGGTCGCGTCCCGCATCGCGTCACGCGCACCGGGATGCCGAGCGTCCCGTCGGTGGGGCTCGAGGTCCGCTTCTAACCCCGCCGGCGCCGCGGTTTCGAGCCGCGCTCCCCGTTCTCGATCCACTGCCACAGACGTCCGAGCGCTCGCCAGTCGAGCCGTTGATCAGGTTCGGGGCGCGTCACCCGCGCCCGGATCGTCGTGTGGTAGAGCGGATGGACGTACGTGCTCCCCGCGCAGACCGTGCGTCCGATGTCCTGGGGGAACCGGAGCCCACGGATGTCTTCGCAGTCGCGGAATGCCCAGCGCAGCGCACCCAGCGCCCTCCCGCCGAGCGTCACGATCAGCCGCGGTTCGATCGCCTCCACCAGCTGCCGCAACCAGACAGAGCACTCCTTCGTGCACACCGACGCCGGGACCGCGGCCTCGATCGCCGGCGATACCGGCCGACAGAGATTGGCCGCCCCGATCGCGACTTCGTCCCGCGGGATACCTGCATCCTCCAGGAGCGAGCGGAGGAAGAGCGTCCCCGCGTCTTCGTGGCCGAGCCCGAGCCGCTGGTCGGAGGCGAGTGCGTCCCGGGTCGGCCGCTCCCCGAGCACCAGCACGCGGCCCCGGCGCCTCGGGCGGCCGAAGCGGGCCGGGAGACGGGGCTCCGGCCCGTAGCACCGCTCGCAGAGCGCGATCTCCGACTCGAGCCGCGCGAGTTCCGCCCTCACCCGGATCGGGAATTCGGAGCGCGACGGGCGGCTCCCTCGCCGTCCTCGCCCCAGGCCGGGAAGTGCATCCCGCCAGCCAGATCCAGCTCCAGCGCAATCCATTGGTCGAGCCGAGCGATTCGATGGGCCAGCGGTTCCGGCGGCCCTTTGACGAGCTCGCGAGGGAAGCTCAATCCGAGCGAGGCGATGGCACGCCGCCGGGAAGCGAAGAGACGGGTGAGCGATCTTCCCATGGTTCCTTCTCCTAGCGGGGAGTAACTCGTGTTGCGGGGAACCGTCACCGGGGGTTGCGTCCGGTCGGCGGGAGCGGCCGAATGACACCCTCGGCCTCTTCCGTCGCGGGGGGAATCGAGCTTGCAGGAGGTGTGCCGAAACCGAGAGGGTGGCCGTCCTTTCAAGGAGTGGACAGCACCGTCTCGATCTCGCGGACGAGTGCGGCCTCGAGGCTCACTCCGGCTGCCTGCACGTTGTCCACGATCTGCTCCGGTCGGCTGGCGCCGACGATCGCCGAGGCGACGTTCGTCCGGCGCAGCACCCAGGCGAGTGCGAGCACCGGAAGCGACATCCCCGCGTCGTCGGCCACCGCGGCCAGCCGTTCGACCCGCGCGTGGTTGCCGTCCGTCATCTTCTCCTGGAGGAACCGTCCGTAGGTCTCGCTCTCCGCGCGTGAGCCCTTCGGGATGCGACCGCCGGCGTACTTGCCGGTCAAGAGCCCTTCCGCCAACGGGCTGAATACCAGCTGACCCAGTCCTTCCCGTTCGCAGAGAGGAAGCACGCTCTCTTCGACGGACCGTTCGAGCATGCTGTACGGTGGTTGGTTGGAGATCGGACGGGCGGCTCCGGTGGCGTCCGCGATGCGAAGCGCCTCGACGATCTGATCGGCGCTCCACAGCGACACTCCCCAGTAGAGCGTCTTCCCCTGACGGACGAGATCGTCCATCGCACGAACGGTCTCTTCCACCGGCACCGTGTCGTCGAAGCGGTGACACTGAAAGATGTCGACGTAATCGGTGCCGAGCCGGCGCAGGCTCTTGTGCAGGGACTCGAAGAGATGCTTTCGCGACAGGCCGCGGTCGTTGGGATTGTCCGACATCCGGAAGTAGGCTTTCGTCGCGATGACGAGGTCGGAACGCTGGTAGTCCGCGATCACCGTGGCGAGAAGGGACTCGGCCTTGCCGGCGGCGTAGACGTCGGCGGTGTCCAGGAACGTCACGCCGCACTCGATCGCGGTGCGGATGCATTCCTTCGCCACGTCGTCGTGGACGCCGCCTCCGTAAGTGAGCCAGCTCCCCAGCGCGATCTCGCTCACGACGAGACCAGAGGTGCCGACTCGACGGTAGGCCATCGAGGGCCCGGAGTCGTCCTTCTCGGCCATCGCTCCTCCGTGGCGCCCCGACCGACCCCGGGGCGGGGAAGGGAGACTATGCGTTTTGGCCCCGATTGCCCACCGGTTGTGAGATCCTGATCCCATGAGCGAAGAGACGAAGCAAGAGAGCGTGCAGGTGACGGTCGGGACGCCCGTGGCGGGCGGACGGTGCCTCGCGAGGGTGGATGGGAAAGTGCTTCTCGTCGCGGGGTCTCTGCCCGGCGAGACGGTGCGGGTCCGGATCACGCGGAGCGAGAAGAGCTGGGCCGAGGGTGAGGTCGTCGAAGTGGTGGAGGCGCACCCTCGCCGCCGGGATCCCCCGTGCCCTCACGCCTCCGAGTGCGGCGGTTGCGACTTCCAGCACGCTGAGCGGGATCTCCAGCTCGCGATGAAACGGAGCATCGTGCTCGACGCGTTCTCGCGGATCGGACGCTTGGATGTCGGAGATCTCCTGGAGGGGCCGGAGGCGGTCGGGCCGGAGTTCGGAGGTCGGAACCGTATCCGGCTGTCGTGCGATTCCCTCGGGCGGCCCGGGCTGCGTCGACGCGCCTCCCACCACGTCGTTCCCATCGACGATTGTCTCCTCGTGCAATCCGAGCTCCGCGACACGATTCTACCGTGGATCCGAATGCTGCCTCCCTGGAAGCGAGCCACCCTGCGCTTCGATTCGGCCGGCGACTGCTTCGCGCTGTTCGAAACCGGGGATCCACCCGTCGAGAAGGATCGCCGGCGCTACGGCAAGATCACCGCGAGCTCCGATCGTCCGGATCGGGTCGTCGGGCTGCTCGCCGATCGCGTGCCGCTCGGAGGTCGCCGGGACCTGCGCTTCCGGATCCGGGGCTTCGAGCTGCGGGCCGACGCGACGTCGTTCTTCCAGGTGAACCCGGCCGGCACGGACGAGTTGGTGCACGTCGTCGACGAACTCCTCGGCTCCGATCGTCGCGGTCAGCTCGTGGACCTGTACGCCGGCGTGGGGCTCTTCGCGGTCTGCTTCGGGCGGGAGTTCGATCGTGTCGTGGCCGCGGACGCCGACCGACGAACCGCCCGGCACCTGAAGCACAACCTGCGCCGGAACGGTGTTCGCGCGGAAACCCGGGCGGAGCCGGCGGAGGTCACGCTGCGCACCACTCCCGGCGCCGACCCGGAGACCGTGATCCTCGATCCGCCCCGCATCGGTCTCGCGAAGGAGGTCCGGGCGGCGCTCATCGCCCGGCGGCCGCGACGAATCGTATCGGTTTCGTGCGATCCCGCGACCGGGGCCCGGGACGTCGCCGCGCTGGTGCAGGCGGGCTGGGAGCTGAAGCGACTCGTCGCGATCGACATGTTCCCGGTGACGGCCCACCTCGAGACGGCGGCGCTCTTGGAGCTCACCCCCGAGGTCGCGGCCGCAGAGGCCGCAACGGCGATCAGCGAACCCGAGTGATCTTGACCGAGCGGGAGACCTCGTCGGTGACGAGACGGGCGAAGTACACGCCGGGGGCCACCAGTCGGCCGTTCGCCGCCCGCCCGTCCCAGGCGACGGAGGTGACGCCCTCGGCGGGGCCGACGTGGAGCGTGCGGACGAGACGACCCGTCACGTCATGAATCCTGAGCGATGCGTCCGACCGGCGGGGCAGCGTGAACGACAGGACCGCGCGCCCACGGCTCGGATTGGGCCGGGCCGCCGACAGGCGAACGCCGGCCGCGTCGGCCGGGAAGGGCACTGCCTCCACCGCGTCGCTCAGTTGGAGTCGGAACGAGGAGCGCCCGTGCGTCCCGGCGATCAACGTGCGGGTCGGTAGGTACAGCTCGAGATCCGTGACGACGCTCACGGGTAGCCCCTCACCGAGTTTTTCCCACGACCCTCCGAGATCGTTCGACATGTAGCACCCCACGTCCGTCGCGACGAACAAGCGGCTCACATCCGGGAAGTCGACGACGATGTCGTTGACCGGCGCCTCCGGTAGGTTGCTCGATATGTCGGTCCAGTTTGTCCCCGTGTCGGCGGTGCGGAAGACGTGGGGGAGGAACTCGTCGCGGCGGTAGCCGGAGAGCGTGACGTATGCCACCGCGGTATCGGTCGGATCCGGGGTCACTCGGGTCACGTACCGCGTGGGGAGCCCGGCCGAGACGTTCGTCCAGATGGTCCCACCGTTCGTCGTCACGTGGACGTTTCCATCGTCGGCTCCGGCCCAGACCACGTTGGAGTCGGTCGCGGCGACCGCGAGTGCGGTCAACGTTCCGAACGTGAGATTGCCGGAGCCCGGTCCCGAGGTGAGATCGGGAGAGATCGCCGCCCACGTAGTCGATGCGTTCACGGTCTGGTAGACGCGTTGGGACCCGAGGTAGAGGGTCCTGTGGTTGCTCGGATCCATGACGAACGGCGTGTGCCAGTTGAAGCGGTCGTTCGTCGTGTCGACACCGGTCAGCATGAACGCGAAGTCCTCGCCGCCGTTCGTCGACTTCATGAACTGCCCGAACTGGGCCTCCGCGTAGATGACCTGCGAGTCGGTCGGATCCACCACGACCGTGAAGCCGTCGCCGCTCGCGAGCACGTCCCAGTCGTCGATGGCCCCGGTCCACGTCCGCGGCGTGCTGTTGTCCTGGGACCCGCCGTAGATCCGGCTCGCGTTCTGCGGATCGACGGTGATCGCGTAGAATTGCGTGATCGGAAGATTGTTCTTCTTGATCCAGCTGCCGGGACCGGTCGACGTCGTGTAGTAGCCGCCGTCGGTCGCGGAGATGAGATGCTGCGAGTCGGTCGGGTTGATCCAGAGGTCGTGCATGTCGACGTGCTGCCCGTTCGTGACGTTGACCCATCCGAAGCCGCCGTTCGTCGAGCGATACAGCCGAATCCCCAGCGTGTAGACGACGTTGGCGTTGTTCGGGTCGACGCGGATGTTGCCGAAATACCATCCGAAGTCGCCGAAGGCGTTGGAGAGAGCGAAGCCGTTGTCTCTTCTGGCCCAGGTGGCTCCGGCGTCCGTCGTCTTGTAGACGCCCATGAAATCACCGGGGTCGTCCGCGTAGACGGCGTACACCGTCGACGGACTCGTCGGCGCGATGGCGAGACCGATGCGCCCGACGTCCGGACCCGACGGCAGCTCGCTCGTCTGGAGCGTCCAGCTGTCCCCGCCGTCCGTCGATTTCCAGATCCCGGAGGTCGGACCGCCGACGTACCGGAAGTCCGGTCCCCGCATCCGCTCCCACATGGCGGCGTACACGACGTCGCCGTTGGTGGGGTCCACGACCACGTCGATCGCCGACGTGGAGTCGCTCACGAAGAGTACCGACTCCCAGAGGGTGCCGGCGTCGGTGGAGCGGTAGACCCCGCGCGAGGAGTCCGCCGAGAAGAGTCCTCCCGCCACGGCCACGTAGACGCGGTCGGGGTTCAGGGGATCGACGGCGATTCGGCCGATGCGCTGCGAGTCTTCCAGTCCGACGATATCCCACGTGTCGCCAGCGTCCGTCGTTTTCAGGATGCCGATTCCGTCGTACGAGTCACCGCTCGCGTTTGCCTCTCCGGTGCCGGCGTAGACCACGCCGAGTCGGCCCGGAACCGCAGCGAGCGCTCCGACGGACAGGCTCCCGAAGTGGTCCGAGAGCGGAGTCCAATCGTCGCCGCCGGTCGTGGTGCGAAACACGCCGCCGTCGGCGGCTCCGATCCAGACGCGGTTCACGTCGAACGGATCGACCGCGACGGCCGTGATCCGCCCACCGACATTCGTCGGTCCGGCCTCCTGCCACACCGCGCCCTGTGAGGAACGGAGCGGGCTTCGCGCGAGATCTCGTGCTTGCTCGAGCGCGGCGGCGAACGCACCCTTCGGGATGTCGTGCGAGGGCCAGCTTCGTTGGACGTGGAAGTAGTCGTTCGGCTGCTTCGGCGGACCAGAGTTCTCCGACCGCTGCGTGAGAAGCACGACGATCCCGAGCGACGCGGCGACGGCGCCCGCGGTGCGTACCAGGCGGAGGAACATGGGAAGCACTCCTGGTCGAATGCTGCTTTCCGACGGGGAGGCCGAGTATTATAGCAGCGTCTTCCCTTGGGGGGGCGTCGGAATCCGGAGGCGGAGCGTCAGGCCCCCGTCGCGCGAAAACGCCCCAGACGGGGGACTCTGGCCGGCTTTCACCGTTTGGAGGAAGGGGTGGGAGGTACGCCATGTGCACGGTGACCTGGCGCCGGCGCCACGACGGCTACGTCCTCCTTTTCAACCGGGACGAGCTCCGGTCGCGGCAGGAGGCCCGCCCACCCCGCTCGCACGGAGAGGATGGCGGGCTGCCGTACCTCGCCCCCGAGGATGGCGACTTCGGAGGGACGTGGCTCGCGACCAACGCGGCCGGGATCACGGTCGGGATTCTGAACGGGCCCCGGCTGGACGTCGGCGTTCGGAACGTGCGCAGTCGAGGGTTCATCGTTCGCGATCTCGCCACCAGCTCCGATCTCCGCGAAGTCGAGCGGCGTGTGCGCGACTCGGACCTCTCTCAGGTCCGGCCGTTTCGACTGCTCGCCATCGGGCCGAAGCCCGCGGCCCGGGTCTTCGAATGGGACGGTCGGGAGCTGGCCTTCGATCGGGATGCCGAAACGCGCATGCCGTTGATTTCGTCGTCCTTCGACGAAACCGAAGTAGGTCGAAAGCGGCTGCGCGAGTTTCGTCGAATCGTCGGTGATGACGTGTCCCCGGAGCGCCTCCACGCGTATCACCGCAGCCATGCGAACGGTCCGAGCGCATACTCCGTGTGCATGCACCGCGAAGACGCGGGGACGCGGAGCTTTTCTCGCGTCGACGTTTCGGAGGACCGCGTGTCGATGTCGTATCGCGCGGGAAACCCGTGCGAAGAGCGCACGGAAGTGACGGTCGATCTCGCTCGAGCGTCGCGCTCGATCCGGGGAGATGGTGCGTGACCGAATCTCGCGACGATCGCGTCGGCGAGGCGACCGTGTGTCGCTACATCGATCGCGACCGGGACATCCTCGTCACGGTCGGCGACTTCGGCCCGATGTTCGATGCATACCTGGATCACGTCCGCCGCTGGGAGTCCATCCCCGACGGTCTGTCGCAGACGTTCATGCGCCAGGGACTCGGGGCCGCCACGCTCCACCTGTCGGGGCGTCCCCGCGGCGAGCTCGTGGGTTGGACCATCCACGTCCACCAGCCGCCGACGAACGTCTTCCTCACCGGGGACTCCGGCGAACTCACGGTCACCGGTCGCATCTTCGCCGAGGGCGTCGATTCGATGGAGGCGACTCGCATGTACGTGCAGATCAGCCGCTACGGTGGGGAGCCGGTCCAGAGCATGGTAGACGTGCGAGGTCTCGACATCCTCCAGATGTTCGAGCAGTACTACGAGCGATCGGAACAAACCCCCGCTCGTTTGTTCGAGGTCACCGATCGGAAGTTTCTGATGATCCTCGCACTTCCCGATACGGATCTCGATTGGCTTCGGCGGCTGACGCGGGACGAGGCGCTCGGTATCGCGGAGGACGATCTGAAGAGTCTCGGCGAGAGTACGTATCGCTTTCTTTGCGGCTGCACTGCGGAGAAGATCGTCGAGGTCGTTCAGGGAATGTTCGAGGAGGATCCGGAAGAGCTCTTCCGGGGCGACGACGGCGTGGAGATCTTCTGCCCCCGCTGCGGTCGCCGCTGGTGGGTGGAGCCGGACCGCCCCGGCCCCGTTTTGAGATTGTCGATTTCGGGGCGCCTGACTAATCTCTGCTGCCCGTTCGACGTCTACCCGGAAAGTCGGATGCGCGGGGGCCCGCTCCGTGCTGTCAATCCTGGAGG
>JALGZO010000194.1 GCA_025774865.1 bacterium
TCGGTGGTGAACACGACGCCGTCGTGCTCCCCGCTCGCGGCCTCCACGTAGAAGCGAAGCGAGTCCCCCTCCAGACCGACGTAGTCCCACACGCCACGATTGCCGCTGACCGTGAACAGGTCCAGGTCCCCGTCGTTGTCGTAGTCGGCCCACGTGAGGCCCTGGGCCTGGAGGAGCGGCTCCGTGATGCCCGGGAACACGCTCGCAGTGGCGTCCGTCCACCATGACCCGTCGTTCCTCCAGAACTCGCCCCAATTGGGAGGATCCGTCGTCACGATGTCCACGTCGCCGTCCAAGTCGTAGTCCGCCGAGGAAACGTGCTGCCGGGACCGGAACAGCAGCGAGTCGTTTGGCTCCGCCGTGAACGTGCCATCCCCGTCGTTCCAGAAGAGGCGGCTCGGCCTCACGAACCCTGCCCTGAGATCGTTCACGAGGAAGATGTCGAGCCAGTGGTCGCCGTTGAAGTCGGCGAGCGTGATATCGCGACCGCGACCGTCGAAGTCGCGCACCCCGGCCGCGGCCGCGCCCTCGGCCAGAATGCCCTGCCCCTCGTTCCAGAAGAGCTCGTTGTCGTGACCGAACATTCCCGCCCCGTGGATGATGTACTGGTCGGGATCACCGTCGTTGTCGAAGTCACCCCAGAGCTGATCGTGCCGGTCGTTGTCGGCGGCACCCACGAAGTGATCCGACTTCTCCAGGAACGTCGAGCCCCCTTCGTTCCGGTAGAAGTCGGCTTCGGATTTCCAGTGGTTCGTGACGTAGAAGTCGGGGTCGAAGTCGCCGTCGGTATCGGCGAACCCGGCCGAGTAGCTCATGCTGTCGCCGCTGTCGATACCGAAGCTCACCGCGGATTCAGTGAATCCCGCCGCCACCACTTCCGGAAGGCCGGCGACGAAGAGCGCGAGGGCAAATACGGGGGAGGAAATGAACCGGACACACGGGCGCGAACTCGAGCAACGAGGCAAGCAGAAGGCTCCTGGTGTCAGTCCCCGGGACAGCGAACCGGCCGACATCTTCCGCCGGACCGGTTCTATCTTACGGCAAGATGAGGTCCCGGTTCAGCCCCGATCCTGGATTCCCCGTCAGCCCTGCGGCGGCGGCGGTGGCGGCGGCCCGGCGTGCATGCGAACCGCGAGCGCCGGCACCTGGGCCGCCGGGGCCCAGTTCGTCATTCCCGAGCTCCAGACGAGCGTTTGGGGCCCGACACGCCCGGTGGCGGCCGCCTCCTCCATCTGAGCCGTCGTGAATGGCCCCACCGTCGCCCCTTCCTCGACGAGGTGCCAGACGATCGTCGGGAGCGCCTCGACCGCAGGCGCCGCTCCGGTGCCGGGAATCGGGCCGGGAACCATTCGGTTCGCGATCATCGCCCCCATGCCGAGGCCCACGCCGGCTCCCGCGAGCCCTCCGGCGGGGTTCGCCGCCGCGACCGGCATCGACTGGCCCAGCTGGTATTGCTGAAAAGCCGCCAGGTCTCCGACGACGTTCATGCCGGTCCGCGCGTCGAGCGCCTGCTCGACCTCGGCCGGCAACGAGATGTTCACGATCCAGAGTTGCGGCACGTTCAGCCCGAACTCCTCGCGCACTCGCTCGACGACGGCGTGACGCAGCGACTCCGACAGCTCCCGATACTTGGAGGCGAGGTCGAGCACGGCGATCTCCGAGCTCGCCAGCACGTCCGCGAACGTCGAGTTGACGATCGCGCGAATCAACTCGCCGATCTCATCGGATTCGAACTGCGAATCGGTCCCGACGAGCTCCTCGAGGAGCTTGCGCGGGTCGGTCGCCTTCAGCGTGTACACCCCGAACGCTCGCACGCGCACCGACCCGAAGTCGGCGTCGCGCATCATCACGGGATTCGGCGTTCCCCATTTCAGGTCCGTGATCTGGCGGGTCGAGACGAAATACACTTCGGCCTTGAAAGGACTGTCGAAGCCGTGGGCCCATCCGGCGAGCGTACTGAGCACGGGGAGGTTCCGACTGTTGAGGGTGAAGGTCCCGGGGCCGAAGATGTCAGCTACTCTCCCCTGATGGACGAAGATCGCTTCCTGGCCCGGCCGCACGATGAGCTTCGCGCCGTACTTGATTTGGTTGTGGTAGCGCGGGTACCGCCAGACGATCGTGTGCCGGCTGTCGTCGACCCACTCGACGATGTCGACGAGCTCAGCGCGCAACCTCTCGATGATTCCCAACTCACTCCCTCCCTATCATGGAAACAGCTCTCCCAGAAACTGGCCGAACGTCTCGAGCAGAGTGCTCTTCGCTTCCCGCGAGGACGCCCGCCGCTCCATCAGAATCTTCTGAAATCCCATTCGAGCCCGAGCCTCTCGCTTCGCCTTCTCGGCGCCCAAGCCGCGCGGTCCCGGCGATCGCTCGAGCCCACCCGAGAGGACGAAGCCGGCGATCTGCTCCAGCTCGTCGGCGTCCAGCCACGTTCCATGGGCGTGGCAACGGTCGATGACCACCCCCGACGTCTGGCGGAAGTTCTTTCGCTGCATGAGCACTCCGCACGCGGGACACTTGCGGTACTGAACCGGCTCCGCTACGGGGTTGCCCCCCTTCACGCGCGGCCCCGATCCCGGTAGCTGTCCCGACCCGTGCCCCCGCTGGACTTCGATCGCCCGATTGACGAGCTCCTCGAAGCTCTCCCCGGGGGCCCAGAGGCCGTGGCAGCGCGGACACTCGTGCACGAGCAGCCCGCCCACCCGACGCATCGGCATGGGGCACTCGCACTTGACGCACGGAAGCTCCTCCGAAGCGGAAGGCACCGGTTCCGGACGGAACGCGACCCCGCACGCGGCGCAGAACCGCGATTGCT
>JALGZO010000195.1 GCA_025774865.1 bacterium
GCGCCACGAGCGGTTGCCCGGACTCGACGGCGTGCTGCGCCGCGTTGAGCACCGCTCGGTACCCGGCCCGATACCCCAGGACTTCGAGCTCCCACGGATCGCCCCAGCGGGGACCCGACCCGGCGCCGCGAGCCAGCTCGAGACGACCCTGCTCCTCGTTTCCCGACTGCAGGTAGGCTTTCCCGAGAAGCTGCCGGGCGTATCCGTGGTTCGGATCCTGCCTGAGCAACCCCTGCAGGACCTCGGCCGCCTCCGGGGCCCGGTCCGTCTGCAGGAGGACGCGAGCGAGGCCCAGCCAGCCGGAGGGATCGGTCGGCGCGATCTCGGTCGCCCGCCGGAACGACGCCTCCGCCTCCTGATGGCGAACCTGACTGAGCAGCCACAACCCCCGCCGCCAGTGCAGCGGAGCGAACGAAGGCTCCCGGTCGATGGCGCGATCGATCGCCGTCAGCGCCGCGTCGAGGTCACCCAGCTCGTGACGACTTCGGGCCAGGTGGTACCACCACTTCGCTTCCTGATCATCGAGGGTGAGCGCCTGCTCGTAGCATTCCGCCGCGAGATCGGGGAGAGCATTCGCGTCGTAGATCATGGCGAGCTCGCCGCGGGGGGCGGCGCGGCGAGGATGCCGACGGACCTCCGAGAGGGCTCGATCGACGCGCTCGACCACCGCCGGATCGACGCCGTTCGGATCCTCCAACTCCGGAGGCTCGGCGACCTCGGCCCCGCAGCCGTGCAAGCAAATGCCGGCGACGAGGCCCGCGCCGACTGTTCGAACGGTAGGTCGCATCACCGGGATGCTAGCACGCGCTCGTTCGTTTCTTCAATCGAGTCGCCTTGACGCCGGGCTCGCGTTCGAGAGAGCCTGGGATGTCAGGGAGGACGAACCGCGTGCAATCGCTCCGGCGCCAAACGTCGCGAATTCTTCTTCTCGGGCTGCTGGTGGTGGCCGGTTGCGAGAGTCAGACGAGTGAATGGAGAGAGGTCGCTCGGCCCGCGGCGGCTCGAGGATTCAACGTGCTTGTCATCACGCTCGACACGGTGCGGTGGGATCGGCTCGGTTGTTACGGCGATGTCGACGCGGAAACGGGAACGATCGACGGCCTCCTGGCGCACGGAGTGCGCTTCGGCGATGCGGTGACCTGCGCGCCCTTGACCCTGCCCGCTCACGCCACGCTCTTCACGGGGCTGGATCCCCCGCGACACGGAGTTCGCGACAACGGGAACTACTCCCTGGCCGAGGACCGCGAGACTCTGGCCGAGACACTTCGGACGGCCGGATACGAGACCGCGGCGTTCGTCGGCTCCTTCGTTCTCGACGAACGATTCGGACTGGGCCAGGGGTTCGACCACTACGACTTCGAAGTCTCGGCCCGCGGTTTCCGGAAGCGAATGCCGGACTTCAACGAACGTCCCGCGGACGAGGTCACGGACGCCGCGATCGCGTGGCTGGCGAGAGAGAGATCCGCCCCGTTCTTCGCCTGGGTGCACTACTTCGACGCGCACCTTCCCTACAGCTCGCCCTTGGCCGGGAGCGAGCGATTTCGAGATCGGCCCTACGACGCCGAGATCGCCTTCATCGATTCGCAGATTGCCCGGCTCCTCGAGGCCATCTCCGACGAGCGGGAGCGAACGTTGATCATCGTCACGGCCGACCACGGCGAGGCGCTCGGCGAGCACGAGGAGCCGACCCACGGGATGCTGATCTACGATTGCACCGTGCGGGTGCCGCTGATCCTGTCCGCTCCGGGACTCTTCCCGCGGTCGTTCGTCGAAGACGATCGGGTGGTCGGCCTGGTGGATCTCAAGGCCACCATCGAGGAGCTGGTAGGGCTCACGCCGGAACCCTCCGAAGACGGCCGGAGTCTTCTCGCCGCCCGGGATCCGCGGCGCGCCATCTACCTGGAGACGCACGCTCCCGTCCGCATCGGTGGGTGGAGCGCCCTCGCCGGCCTCCGCTTTCACGACGCGAAGTTCATCGCGGCTCCGGAGCGGGAGTACTACGACCTCACCCGTGATCCCGGGGAGAACGAGAACCTCTGGACGGAAACGCATCCCTCGAACGAGCTGGCCGCCCGCGTCGACGAGCTGCGCCGGGCGGGCGGCCCGGGGGTCGAGCGGGTGATGTCGCCCGATGAGATGGCGCGACTGGAGGCTCTCGGCTACGTCCAGCCGGGCGGCGCCAAGCCCGTGGAATCCCAGGGCGACCCGAAGCGCGGAATGGCCCTCTACAACGACGCACTTCGGGCCGAGCGACTCTATGCGAACCGGCAGTGGGCGGAAGCGGCGAACCTCGCGCGTTCCGCTCTGGAGCGGAACCCGAATCTCGTGCAGGCGCGCCGGGTGCTCGCGTTCAGCGAAGTACGACTCGGCAGGACGGATGTCGCCGTGGACCTGCTGCGGGAATCCACGGGTCTCCAGCGCGACCCGTTTCTGCTTCGGGCGCTCGCGGAGCTCTTGATCGTGTCGGGACGTCTCGAGGAAGCCCGGGCCGTACTCGACACCTACGAGGCGGTGGATCCGGACGACGGCCGCGTGCCGCTCTTGCGCGGTGATTGCTTCGCCGTCGAGCGACAACGGGACGCGGCGATCGCGGCGTATCGTGAGGCGGAGCGCCGGGACCCGAACCGGATCGGCCCACTCATCGCCGATCGAATCCGGAGGGTCGACGAGAGGAACCGCGCGCCCTAGCTCAGCCCGAGACCGACACCCGCTCGGCCGACAGCCCGATGACCATCTCACCTCGATCGGGCCCCACGCCGACGAGCGCGATCTTGCATCCCGAAACGGCGGCGAGCCGGTCCAGGTACTCCC
>JALGZO010000196.1 GCA_025774865.1 bacterium
CCGTTCGTCAGCGTGTCCGTGTCGGCAATGTAGACGTGATGGATCAGGCCGTTCCCGGCCGCGAACTTGAACGCATCTCCGTGACACATGAGTGTGACCAGATGGTGCCCCGCGCTCAGGCGCTCCAGAGCGTGGGCGCGATCGAGCCCGTCATCGCTCTGGTAACACCCGAAGCGGGTCCAGGTGGAGTCGATCTGAGCGTCGATCTCCAGCGTCAATTCCTTGCCGTCGAGCGTGATGTCCTCGGGCGGGTCCCCATACTCCCAGCCGGACGGGAAGAGGACCTCCGAGAGATGGCAGACCTCCTCGACGTAGGCCGCGGGTGGAGCCTTTTCGTACGTGGTCGACTTGGCGACGAACGTCGACGCTTCCGCCACGTCGGAAACGGGCGCCCGACCGATGAAGACGTCCGGGAAGAGGTCAGCCATGTCGTCATTCGCCGACTGGAACAACCCCTCTCCGAACAGCGCGTCGCCATCGGCGTTCCAGTCGCCTTCGAGGCAGGCCCAGTACTGGTCGGTCGGAATGTCGGCGCCACCGAAGAAAAACCGGTTGTACGCGTGGCGCGGCGTCACCTCGGCATAGTCGCCGCCGATGAGGACGAGGTAGATGCCCCACTTGCGGTACGCGTCCTGGAGAAAGAGGCGAACCCGCTCGGGTTGGTCGTGTCCGACCGGGTAGTTCGTGTCGATCCAGTCCACGGTGCGGACCACCGTGGGAACGCCCTTCTTGGTCTTCCAATCGGCCAGCGTTTGGAACGTGCTCTCCAGCGCTGCGGTAGTGATGATCACCATGTCGACGCCGCTGCCCTCGGTGCTCGGCAGGTCCTCCGGCGCGAAGCCGCCGAACTCGGAGCCGCCGTCGGCGCGAAGGGACGAGACGGGCGAGGAAACGTCCTCGGGGTTCGCAACGACTCCGGCCAGCGCCCGCCGGTACGCTCGGTCGGCCGCCGGCGCGGGACGCTCTCTCACGAGATCCGAGGAAGCCGGCGCCGGGCGAAGCTTGATCTGGACGTCGAACGACTTCGTGAATGTCAGCTCGAGAGTTTCGCGGTTCCAGCGGACCGGAAAGAACGCGACCGAATGAACCCGGTGCCCACCGAACGTGCCGCCCCCCACCGAGACGCCGGCGCGCGCAGGATGTCGGGGGGCGTCGGACTCGAGAGCGCCGACCGGGAATGGCCGCATCGCATCCGCGGGCTCGGGCTCGAGCGCAACTTCGCGGCGGGAGAGGTGGACCCCCTGCGCGATCCGAATCTCCTCGCGCGGAACCGCCCGTACCTCAGCGACCTCGTAGCCGTCCGGCACGTAGTACGCACGGACGGCCATCGGTACCGCCGGGGTGTCCTCTCCACCCGCCTCGGTCAAACCCCTCATCGATACGTGCGGACCGGCCGCTGTCTCCACGAGACGCACGTCGTTTGGATCGAAACGGACCCGCGCCCGGATGTCGGCGGCGGCGGTCGGAGTACTCGCGAACGCGGACAAAGCGACCAGCATCGCGAGAACCGTTCCCGGTACTCGCACCGAACCGAAGGCGGAGAGCAGCGCAGGGCGAACCGACATCAACATCACCTCTCGGCAGGGGTATGCCCGACGATCTGTGGGAATCAGAAAAGATGCCCAAAGGGCTTGATGCAAGGGACACGACACACGTAAGCCTGGGGACGATTCTTTCGATCTGACCGTCCGGTCCCGCGACCCCACGTCGCGCGCCATGTTCCTCGGGTCGCCGAGTCCAAGATGCGGGATGGCCTCGTGAGGGGTTCCTCGGACAGCGTCAGAGCGTGTCAGGATGATATCAAAGTGGAGAAAGCACAGTCAACGTGAGCTTCCGGACCCCAATATCGACCGGTAGCGACTCTTGACGGCACCCCAACTCTCCTTCCGAATGCTCAGAGGCCGCGTTCCGGGGCACCCGGTCGCCGCCCACCCCATGTTGCCGCCGTCGCTCGCGGTCCCGACGCAGCATGAGCCCCCAGAGAGCTCGAAATCCGGCCCGAGGGGGTCGCAGAAGGCCGGATCCTCGCTGATGTTGCCGTCCGGGCTCGGATCGGCGCAGGTGCCGAGCGAGTCGTCACAGCCGCCGCCGAGCTCCTGGCGGACGTTCACGGCGTCGTCGTTCCACAGGTTGCTGAACCGCACGCTCACCCGGGAAGCGGAGCAGGAGATCAGGTCGCCGCGGGGCGAACAGCAGAGGATCGAGTTCTCCACGGCGCCGACCGCACCGGTGTCGAGGTAGATCGCGGCCCCGGACGTTCGTCCGACATTCCCCGTGAAGGTGCTCCGTTTCACGTCCACCCGGCCGGTGAACGAGGCCCCGACCGCGCCGCCGAGCTTGCCGACATTGTCGACGAGAAGACTGTTCTGAACGTCGAGGGAGCCGGCGAGCTCGATGTGAAGGGCGCCGCCGTAGAGACTCGACTGGTTCCCCTCGAAGACGCAGCCGTCGAAAACAGTCACCCCGCCCACCTGGGACCACGCCCCCCCGCGCCCCGTGGCTCTCTCGCGTCGGAACGAGGTGTTCGTGACCGTCCCGCCGCTGTTCGTGAGCCGCACGGCGCCGCCGCGGTCCGACACCTCGGCCACGATTCCGTTGTTCTGTTCGAAGGTGCAGTCCCGGATGGTGAACGGCGTCGCCGCGAGCCAGATCGCACCGCCCTCGACCTGGGCTCGATTGAATTCGAAGCTGCACGTATCGAGGGTCAGGGACCCGGCCCGATTGATGTAGAGCGCGCCGCCTTCGTTCGCGCGATCCAGGGAGAACCGGGTCCTCGTGAACGAAACGGCCGGAGACTCCACGAGCACGA
>JALGZO010000197.1 GCA_025774865.1 bacterium
CTTGAGCCACGACTCGTAGAGCGCCCAGGCGCCGTCCATCTCGACGTGGGATTCCGCGATCGGCGGCCAGGCGCCGAGGGCGTCCACGGCCATCACGAAGGAGAAGGACTGACCGGCGAGATAGTCGCTGCTGCCGGAGCAGGTGAAGCCGATCTCGCGTCGCGGGATGCCCGATTTCTCGACGGCCTCCGTGACCACCGGCATCAGCATCTCGACCTCGTTGCGGCGGTTCTCCCTCCGGATGTTCTCGCATTGAGCGAAGGAAACGACGGCTACTTCGCGCATTACAAGTGCTCCTTGAACTTCTCGAAGGCGACGTCCGGCTCGTCGATGGGGCGGAAGTACCGGATGTTCGCGAAGGTCGCCCCCCACTCTTCTTTCGGTGCCCAGACCGCTTCGACGCGCATACCCATGCGCACTTCGTCGGCCTCGCATTCCTGGATGAGCGCGAAGAACGGGATGTCGGAACCGTCGAGCAGAATGTGCGCGGCTGTGTAGGGCAGCTTCAGATCGATGTTCTCGGAAGGCACCCGAACGACACAGAAGGTCGTCACCGTCCCCTTGCCGTCGATCTCGACCTCGTCTCGCGTCGCCACCCCGCAGCGCGGGCACGACCCGCGGGCGGGGACGTAGACCTTGCTGCACTCCGGGCAACGCTGGCCGAGGATCCGACCCTCCTTCACGCCGCGGAGGAAGCGGGCCGTCGCCGCTCCCGGCGTGAAGTCGTACTCCAGGCGCGTCGGGGTCACGATCGACTGGATGCTCTTCTTCTCGTCGCTCATTGCGCCTTCTCCGGCTCGAAGCACTCGATGTCCAGGATCGAACCCACCGTCTCCGCCGCCCAACGCGGCTCGACGCGCAACCCGATCGACATCTTCGCCTCATCGCCCGCGTCGACCGCGTGCAGCAGGCCGGTGGCGGCCCCGTCCAGCTGGATCAGCGCGAACGCGAAGGGGCGATCGAGGGGGTGGTTTCGCATGGGCTCGTGCACCCACGCCCAGGTCGTGACGACCCCGCCGGGACCGACGTCGACGATCTCGTCGACCGCCTTCCCGGTCTGCGGGTCGTACTCCATCGGAGGCACCAGGACCCGGCCGTCTTCGGTCCTGCTGCCGACGATGTTCCGGTCGCGCAGCTCCGTGAAGAAGCGCCCCAGAACGGGTCCGACGGAGCGCCGGTAGTCGTACTCCAGGACGTGGAGTGCCGAGAGCACCTCCTCCGCGTTGACGTCGCTCATGGAAGCATCCTCTCTGGTGAACCCGGTCGGGAATCCTAGAACACGTTCTAACGGCGATCCACTTCGCCCGTCGGTCGGTCGGGCGCCGCCGCTTCGATCGGCCCGAGGCCGAGGCCAGCGCGCGGTGCCCCGAACGCGCATTCGGGGCGGGACGCCAGACACCCGGATCAGCTGCCGACGTCGAGGTACCCGAGCTCCTCGAGGCGGCGGAGGTCTTTCTCGCCGACTTCGACCGTCGCCCGGTCCCCGTCCCACCGACGCGCCGAGGCCCGGAAATCGCTGGACGAGTCGAGCAGCTCCCGGGCCAGCGCGGGGAGCTCCGCGGCGACGTTCTTCTGCTCACCCGGATCGCTCTCCAGGTCGTAGAGCTCGGTCCCACCCGGCTTGGTCCGGATCAACTTGTACCGGTCGCGAACGACGGCGCGCTTCCAGGCCATTCCGGTCGTGCGCGAGGCGAAGATCGTGCGCTTCTCGGGTCGTTCGCCGCCTTCCGCGTAGAGCGCCGTCAGATCGATCCCCGCGTCCTGCTCGGAGGCCGGAAGGCCCAGAATCGAGCGCAGCGTCGGGAGCAGGTCCACGATCGAGACATTGGCGCGCACGCGTTGCGGCGTGACGCCGGGATGATGCAGGAAGAGCGGGATGCGGGTGAGCTCGGAGTAGAGCTTGAAGCGGTGGCCTCCACTCCCGTGCTCCCCGAACTCCT
Source organism: bacterium (assembly GCA_025774865.1). GTDB lineage: Bacteria > ARS69 > ARS69 > ARS69 > ARS69 > JALGZO01. The sequence continues at coordinate 1,941 of JALGZO010000197.1, forward strand.
CGCCGTGGTCTGCGGCGAACACGACGAGCGTGGACGCGTCGGCGCCCAGCCGCCCGAAGGCCTTGCGCAGGTGGGCGTCCACCCAGGCGATCTCGCTGTCGTAGGCGGCCCTGTTGACGGCGTGGCGGCTCTTCGCGGAGGGCGGCCGGTGCCAGGGCCGGCGCGCGTGATACGGCTCGTGGGGATCCATGTAGTGGAGGTAGACGAACCACGGCTTCGCCCCCGCGATCTCGGACTCCCAGGACGCGAGCACCGCGTTCACCCGATCCGCCCCCGTGTAGGAGAAGTTCTCGAAACGATCGAAGCCGGCCGCGAATCCCTGGGCCTCCGAGACGTTGGGGTTGTCCGACACACCAAAGGTACGGTAGCCGAGGCTCCGGAAGAGCTCGGGCAGGGTCTCCAGTGCGTCTGGAACGCGATCGAGCTCCAGCTGGGCTCCGCCTCGCTGTAGAAGCTGAAAGGCCTTCACCCCCAGGTGGACGCCGTGCTGGAGCGGGTAAACGCCCGTGAACAGGGAGGCCGAGGCCGGCGCCGTCCACGACGAGGTGGACCACGCGCGCTCGAAGACGACGGAGCGCGCCGCCCACGCCTTCAGGAAGGGAGCGGTGTTCTCTTCGCAGCCGTAGAAGGGCAGGCGGTCGGCGCGGAGCGTGTCCACGACGACGACGAGTACGTTCGGCCGGTCGGGCGCCGGCCGGTCGCAGCCCCACGCGACGGCGCAGACGAGAGCGGTGAGACAAACGGCGACCGGCCGCGTGCTGCGAGCGCGCATGGTGGTGAGCGTATCAGCGCCCCTTTGGGCACGCGAATGCCCCCCGGGCCGACCAGCGGGTGGGCGGATCCTCGGGTTAGAGGGTCT
>JALGZO010000198.1 GCA_025774865.1 bacterium
TTCGCCCACTCGATGAACGTAGCGGAACATGCCTTCCTTGAGCACGACGACCGCTACGAGTACCACGAGGGTGTACCATTCGGGCGCGTGATGAGGGGTGACGATCTCGCGGACCGCCTGAGTGGCGATCAGAACTCCCGCTCCCATCAACATGAGCGCGACGACCACCGCCGCCATCGATTCTGCCTTGCCGTGCCCGTAGGGATGGGTGTCATCGGGGGGCTTGGTGGAGATTCTGAGGCCGCCCCATACGATCAGGGAAGAGATCACGTCGATCGTGGATTCGATTCCGTCGGCGACCAGCGCGTAGGCGTTCCCGATGACGCCGACCGTGATCTTGACGATCGCCAGCAGCAGGTTGAGCCCGAGGCTCACTCCCGAGACGGCCAGCCCGGACGGACGCGAACTCATCGGTCGATCACCTCCCCCATCCGCGTACCGTACTACGAGGAACCGCTGCCGTCGTCGTCACTGCGGTTCCGCAACCCGCCAAACACCAGACGAACCGGGAGACTCGGCTGATACATGCGCGGGCCAGCTTTCGAAGCCTCGCGCCCCTTCCGGTAGCTTCTCGTGGCACCCGATCACGAGCGCGCCACCGGGGGTCAGCCGCGCGGCCAACCTCTCGACGATCTGCCGCTGCGTATCCTCATCGTAGTACGTGAAGACGAGGTTGCGGCACGTGATCACGTGAAAGGGCCCATCGGGGATTTGGCGGCGGACGTCCTGCCGCCGAAAATCGACCTCGCGGAACGCTTCCTTCAGTATCCACGTGCTGCCCGCGGGCTCGAATGCAGTTTCTCTCCACGCGGCCGGTAACTCCCGCAGACTGGAAGTGGAGAAGTCCGCCGCGCGTGCACGTTCCAACATCATTTCATCCATGTCGGTCGCGACGATTCGAAAGCTCAGCTCGGGAAAGCGTTCGGCGACCGCGAGCCGCCAGAGAATCCGCAGCGTGTACGCCTCCTCCCCGGACGCGCAGCCGACGCTCCATGCGCATAGCTCCGACTCTTCGCGCGCTTGCGCCTCCGCGGCGAGCTGCGGCAGCACGTCGTCCCGCAGGCGGTCGAACGTGCCGCGATCCCGGTAGAAGCGCGAGATCGTGATGCGGCACATTGCGTCGAGCTCGACCCACTCGTCGGGGTGGCCTTCCAAGTGCTCGCGATACGCCGCCGCGTCCGTGAGTCCGAGCGCGGCCAGTCGGCGCGCGACGCGCCGGCAAACCTGACGCCTCACCTTTCGGAAGCCGGCCCACCGCATCCCCAGGCGCGGCAGCGCCCACTGCAGAAAGGCGACACACTCCGGATCCCTCACGCGAGCGCCCGTGATGGTGGTATGGTGCCCTCCATGACTCCCCCCGATTCTCGCGTTCCGCCGGCCGACGATCCCGCACACACGATCCGCTCCGATCGCGACAGAACTTCGTCGACCGATTCTCCCCGCATCCTCGCTTCCGCCCATCCTCCCGTCTCGGTTGGCAACTACACCATCATCGGGAAGCTAGGGGAAGGTGGCATGGGGGTCGTCTACGAAGCCGAGCAGCGGACACCGAAACGACGGGTCGCCCTCAAGGTCGTCCGGGGCGGCCGCCTGGTCGACGAGACCTCGGTCAAGATGTTCCAGCGCGAGGCCGAGACGCTCGGCCGGCTCGATCATCCCAACATCGGCGCGATCTACGAGTCGGGTCGTACGGACGAGGGATTCCATTTCTTCGCCATGGAGCTCGTCCGCGGCGAGACTCTCGATCGACACCTGCGCCGCCGGACGGCTGGCGATCTCTCGGTGTCCGAGATCAGGCACCGGCTCACGCTCTTCGGCGAGATCTGCGATGCGGTGAACTACGCGCACCAGCGGGGCGTGATCCACCGCGATCTCAAACCGTCGAACATCGTGGTCGGCGAGGGCGGCGAGGTGAAGATCCTCGACTTCGGTCTCGCCAGGATCACCGACGCCGACACGGCCGCCCCGACGATCGTCAGCGAAGTCGGTACGATTCGAGGAACCCTGCCGTACATGAGCCCGGAGCAAGCGCGCGGGAACCCGCACGCGATCGACCTTCGAACGGACGTTTACTCCCTCGGCGTGATTCTGTACGAGATGCTCTCGGGTCGCCGCCCACTGGACACCGACAGCTCATCCATCGTCGAGGTGGCGAGGGTCATCTGCGAAGATCCCCCGGTACCGCTCCGCACCGCCGCTCGCCGCGTCGACGGCGATCTCGAGACGATCGTGGGGAAGGCGCTCGAGAAAGAACCGGACCGCCGCTACCAGAGCGCGGCCACGTTTTCGGGTGATGTCAGGCGCTTTCTCACGGACCAACCGATCCTCGCTCGCCCGCCGAGCACGGTCTACCAGCTGAAGAAGCTCGTTGCGCGGAACCGCCTTCCGTTTGCATTCGGGGTCGCTGTCGTCGCGCTCATCGCGGGCTTCGGCGTCTGGATGAGCGTGCTCTACTCGCGCGCCGAGGTCTCCCGCCAGGAGTCCGAAACCGTCACCGGCTTCCTCACCGGGATGCTGGCGGCCGTCGATCCCGGTAACCAGGGACGGGACGTGACCGTTCGCGAGGTGCTCGACCAGGTCGCCGGAACGATCGAGGAGGAGTTCACCGGACGGCCGCTCATCGAGGCGCGGCTGCAAAGCACGGTGGGAGGCGTCTACCGGGAGCTCGGCCTCTACGAGAAGGCCGGCCCTCCCCTCGAGCGCGCCCTGGCGATCCGGGACAGGGAGCGGGCCGGCGGCGACCTCAGCGTGGCCGCGAGCTTGCAGGACCTCGGGGACCTACGTAGGAGAAGCGGG
>JALGZO010000199.1 GCA_025774865.1 bacterium
GGCCTCCGAGCGAGACCACAGCACTGCCCCAAGAGCATATCCGAATTTCCGGTGGGGACAAGGAGAGAACGAAGCGGCGATTGACGTGGCGATCAGGGACGCCGGAGGCGGGATTCGCTGGGGCTTCTTGGCGAGGGCGAGCGCGGCTGCGGACGGCGTTCTATCGCGCGGGCGTCAGCGGTTTTCGCCGAGATTCTCGCCAAATCGAGGCTAGTACCCGTACTTCTCCTTCTCTTTCTTCAGCTCCTCGATCTTCTTCAGCTGCTCCTGGCGATCAATCTGCTTGGTCGCGTAATCGTTGAAATTCGCGTCGTTGCAGTTGAGGGCCTTTTTGAACTCCCGCTTGGCCCGATCGTACTGGCCCAGCTTCTCGTACGCCTGACCCAAGACGCAGTAGCCGTGGGCACCGCATTCGGTGTCGAGTTGCTTGCCCTCTTTGACCCGAGAGATCGCCTCCTTGTGGCGGCCCACGTCGTTCATCAGCTCGCCGAGACGGTAGTAATACACGGGCCGATCCGGGACCTTCTCCACCAGCGCCTGGTAGAGCTCGATCGCCAGATCCAGTTGCTCCGTCTTCTCGTAGGACACGGCGAGGCCACGGATCGCACGGACCTTCGCGTTCTCGTTCGCGTACGCCGATTCCATGACGTAACGGTTGTGCGGAATCGCGCTCTCGTACGAACCGACCTCCGTGTACAGGTGCGCCAGCCGCCCCCGCGCCCAGGTGATCCAGTTGCCGTCTTTCCCGTGGTTCGGGTGGGCCAGGATCGCCTCGTACGTCATGATCGCTTCCGGATACAGATTGAGGTCCCAGTACAGCTTGGCCAGCGACTCGTACGCTCCGATGTCGGCCTGGTTGAGCTCGATGGCCCTTCGGAAGACCTCCACTGCCTCCAGGAGGTAGCCACCCTCCCGGTAAGCCTTGCCCATGTTGACGAACGCGTTCGGATCGTCGGGACACAGCGCCAGCGCTTGCTCGTACGACCGGATCGCCTGGTCCGATAGCTGCTGCTTGAGATAGGCGAAACCCAAGCTCGCGTGGGACTGGCAGTCCTTCGGCCTGAGCTCGACGTAGCGGCGGTACGTCTTGACCGCCTTCTCGAAATCCTCGGCCTCGATGAACGCATAACCCAGTCGCTGGTAGGTCTCCGGCTTCTCGGGATCGATCGCGAGGGCCTTCTCGTACTCCTCGATCGCCTTCAAAGGGAGCCCGCTGTTGCGGAACTGGTCCCCCGTGTACAGGTGCTTCGTCAGCAGGTCGTCCTCGGGGGCCGTCGCGGACTCCACCGAGGGCGGAGCCGTCTGCGTCGTCGACGGCCCGCAAGCGGAGAGCGCGAGTGCGAGAACCGTGAGAATCGACGGCAGCGCGGTGATCGTCCGGATCCGGGCCATTTCGTGTCCTTTGAGTCCCCGCCCAGGGTTCGGGGGAGTGGTGAAAGGCGGGCAGGGCGCCCAATGAGCGACACTACGATGCGAAACACCTGAACCGATGTCAAGATCGCGTCACAGGCCGATCGGGCCCGAGCCCCGTCGGGCGATGCTCAGGGCGAGGGCTCGAGAAGCGGTCGGATCCGCGCCAGATTCTCCTCCGCGAGTGAGCGAGCCGGACCCTCCGGCGCGGTCTCCAGCACCTTCTCCCATTCGGTCTGAGCCTCCCCGAACAGGTTCGCATCGGCGAACAGGACGCCCAGATTGAAGTGGGCGTCCGCGTTACTCGGGTCGAGCTCCAGAGCGCGTGCGAGCTCTGCCTTCGCTTCGTAGGTGCGATTGAAGTGGAAATACAGTAGGGCGCCCAGATTGACGTGCGGAAGTGGATCATCCGGAGCGATCGCGATCGCCTTTTCGTACTGCGCCTGGGCCTCATCGAAGCGCTGAAGGTCCTCGAGCACGAGACCATAGTGCACCAGCCCTTCGACGCTTTCGGAATCGAGGGCGAGCAAGCTCTCGTACGCCACGCGCGCAGAGTCCACGTGCCCGGCCGTCGTCGTGTCCGCCTGCCACCCGAGGGCGAGCCGGAACCACGCGTCGACGGACTGTGGGTCGCTGGCGAGCGCCGCCCGCGCGAGTCTCCGATCCTCCTGCGGATCCCCGGTCCCCGTGCGCCAGGCCGGAGACGAACCGGAGCCATCCTTCGTGCCGGCGCACGAGCAGAGAACGACGAGGCTCGCGAGCGCGAATGCGGCCTCGCGAGGCGAGCGAACTCTCGACATGGGAGAACCTCCGGGGCGCTTCACCGACCCTTCACTGGCGGTAGCGCGACTTGACGCGTCCCCAACTGGCCGCGTCGAGCGACGCCTCCGCGACCGTTGGCCTGCAGGGTGGGCAGTTCCCCGTGGGCGACAGGTATCCGATCGTCCCACAGGGTCCGTTGAGCGCTGGAGAGTCAGCGCAGACACCGAAGTCGAGCGTGCCCGGATCGCAAATCAGCGGGTTCACCATCTCGTTCCCGTCAATACCCAAGACGTCGCCACAGACACCCGCAAACGCGCCGAACTCCGGCTCCCAGATGATGTTGCAGGTGATCTCCGGTTCCTGTTCTCCGGCGCAAAAGATCGCCGGTCCGCCATGAGAAAACGAGACGATGTTGTGACTGAACGTGAAATCGGAGCCGACGGAGTAGAGATCCACGGCCTCCACCCCGAAGGGCACCGTGTTCGCGTGGAAGGTGTTGCTCCGGATGATGGGCGTGCCACCCGAGATCGAGATGGTTCCCCCGCCACCTTCCGTATTGTTGGCGGTGAACACGTTGTTCTCCACGATCACCGTCGACGACTGCAGGTAGACGCCGGCGCCGACCCCCCCCGAGCACAGCCTGAAGATGTTGTTCTTGATCGTGCCGCCCGAGACGAACGCGCCGATAGCTCCACCGAAACTGGTCTCGTTGGCCCCCCACCGAAACGTAAAGCCGTCGATCACGGTGGAGGCAGAACACTCGGAGAGCGTGACGGCGGGGTCGCTCCCGGAGGATCCGCGGATGAGCGTGAACTCCGGCCCTTCGGCCGAGACGAGCGTGACGCTCGACTTCATGACGAAGCGCCTCCCGTACTCCCCGGGCCAAACCATGACCGTGTCCCCGGGGAAGACCCCGAGATCCGTCATGGCGCTGTAGATTCCCTGGCCCGGGCCGCCGCCGGGGGTCCCATCGTGGAAGTTACAGCCTCCCGGGCAGTCGTTTGCATCGAGACCGACCCGCCATGTGCCAGCCGACGCGGGTGCCGTGGCAAGCCACGCCGTAAGCGTAGCGGCTGTCAGGATTCCGGCGAATCTCGTCATCGGACGGCTTCTCCCCGGGGGGTTCCACGCGCAAAATCGGGCGAACTATACCAAGCGCCCCCGCGAGCGGCAACCGATCCGCCTTGCGAGGGTGCGGGAGCTCTCCTATCCTCCTCGCTGTGCCCGCCCCGCCCACCGCTCGCTCCGCCCTCTCTCGAGCGGACCTCATCGGCCTGTTCACGGTCGCTTTGGGGCTGCGCGTCGCCCTCATCTGGACGACGCGGGATGACCCGATCTTTGCCGTGCCCATGCTCGACGCCGAGTACGCGGTCGAGTGGGCGCGGAGCGTTCGAGCGGGAGACGTGTTCGGGAGCCCGGAGGGAACGGCCTACTTCCGGACGCCACTCTACGCCTGGCTCCTGGCCCTGGCGGCACTCCTGCCGGGAGACGATCTCGCCGGGGCACGGCTCCTGCAAGCCGGGCTCGGGGCGACGGCGGCAGCGCTGCTGGCGTCGATCGCGGGCCGCCGCTTCGGGCGTGCCGCCGGCCTCGTCACGGGCGGGCTGGCGGTGGCCTCGTGGCCGCTCCTCTTCTTCGCCCGTGAGCTTCTGATTGCGTCCCTGTCGGTCTTTTGGGGGGCGCTCCTGCTCCGGGTGCAGGACGGCGCGGGTGAGACGTCCAGAGCGCGACGCTGGCTGGCCATCGGCGCGATCGTCGGGCTCGGCGCGGCGACCCGGCCGAACTTCCTGATCCTCGCGCCCGTGGCGATCGTGCTCGCGTTCATGAGGGCCGGAAAGCCTCGACGGTGGGCCGCCACCGCGCTGGTGGCGGGCGGCGCCCTCCTCGTGGTGGCGCCGATCACGGTGCGGAATCGGATCGTCTCCGGCGAGTGGGTCCTCCTCAGCTATCAGGGCGGCCTCAACCTCTGGATCGGCAACAACCCGGACGCCGACGGGATGAGCGCGCGACTTCCCGGATTCTCGTCGTGGCGTAACGAGGACGTGGAGGCCCAGCTCGCCCGCGAAGCCGGACGGGCGGTCGGACCGTCGGAGCAGGACGCGTATTTCCGGCGCCAGGCAATCGCGTTCTTCTCCGCTGAGCCTCTCCGCGCCGCCGCACTGCTCGCGCGCAAGACCTATCTGCTCGCCCAGGGATACGAGATTCGCAACAACCGCGACCTCTACGCGATGCGCGAGCGCGACGTGATTCTCGGCCTGCCCGGCCCCGACTTCGGCTGGATCGGACCGCTCGCACTGGTCGGATTCTTTCTCACGTGGCGCCGGCGCGCCGAGCTCGCGCACCTGTGGGGCTTCGCGGCCGCGATGAGCGCGAGTATCGTTCTCTTCTTCGTGTGCTCACGCTATCGCCTTCCGCTCTGGCCGCCGATGCTCGTCTACTCGGGGGTGACCGCCGCGACGCTCTTCGCCCCGACCACGCCGCTTCGCCCCCGGGTCACCGTCGCGGTGCTCCTCGTGGGGTGCGTGGTCCTCGCGCGGGTCGACTTCCTCGGAATCCGCAGTCCGGATCGCTCACAGGTTCACTACCAGTACGGCAACGTGTACGCACGCGTGGGCCGCGATGCCGACGCCGAGCGCGAGTTTCGCGAAGCCCTCGACCTCGCCCCGACCTTCGCCGAGGCCCGGCATCATCTCGGCGCGCTCCTGCTGCGCCAGGGGCGGGTGGCAGAGGCCCTGCCCGAGCTGAAGAGCGCCACCGAGGCATTGCCGCTCTCCTTTCGCGCGCGACGCTCGCTCGCGGAGGCGCTCACCGCCACCGGCGCATTCGAAGCCGCTGTCGCGGCTCGGCGAGAGATTGCCCGGCTCTCCGCCGGCGACCCGCGTGACCTGCTTCTGCTCGCCGACGCGCTCGGAGCGTCCCGCCGCTACGAGGAGGCCTGGGCCCTGTACCGGGAGCTCCGATCGGCCGGGATGGAGGACCCGTTCCTGGATCTCAACGGCGGCCAGACGGCGCTGGCGCTGGGGCACTCCGACGAGGGACGGCGGTGGATCGAGCGCGCGATCGCGCATCCCGAGACCCGCGTGAGCGCCTACGAGCAGCTTGGACGCTACCTCCTCGCGAATCGGCGAGCGGAGGAGGCGCTCGGGCTCGCGAACGAAGCGATCGCCTTCGTCCCCGGCCGCCCGGAGCTGCACCGGCTACGCGCATACGCGCGACACGCGGTCGCCGATACCGCCGGAGCCATCGCGGATTTCGAGACCGTGCTCGCACTCGACCCGAACGACGTGACGTCTCGGCGGCGCCTCGCCATACTGCGTGAGGCAGGGGGTTCGTAGCCGTGCGTATTCCGCGCCGTCATCGATTTCGAGTCTCGGCCGCCCCGGAAGAGCTCTTCCGGCGCTTGCCGCGCGGGCACCGCTTCCGGTTCGCCGCGGGAGCCCGGTCGACCACCGTCTTCGGCGCCGAGCCGGTTCTCATCGTCGAGTCCGACGCGCCCGCCGCGCCTCCCTTCGAGGAGTTGCGAAACGTCCTCCCGCGCATCGGCACCGTCGGCGGCGGCGCGTTCCCGGGAGGCGCCGTCGGCTTCATCACGTACGAGGCGGGTTACGCGATGGAAGGCCTCGACGCGGGGACTGCCGAGCTCGGGCCTGCGGCGTGGTTCGGCGTTTACGACACGTTCGCCGTGTGGCACCCGGAAGACGAGGCGGTCGAGGTCGTGTCGTGGGGGCTGACCTCGCGCGGCGACTTCGACGAGACGGTGGCCCTCCGCCGCGCGGGCGAGCTCGAGGAGCACCTCCGCGCCCGCAGCGTCGGCCCGAGGCGGGACAGCGGCATCACGACGGCATCCCCGCCGAGCGTGCGCGCGAGTCTCACACGCGCGGAGCACGAAGTGGGCGTCTCCGCGATCCTCGACGCGATCGAGCGCGGCGACATCTATCAGGGCAACCTCACCGTCCGCTTCGACGTCGAGTGGACCGGCGACAGCATCGGGCTGTTCGAAAAGCTGATTCGCGACAACCCCGCCCCGCACGCGGCGTTCCTCGAGGTGGACGACTTCACCATCATTTCCTGTTCGCCCGAACGACTGCTCGCCGCGCGCGGCCGCGACCTCGAGTCGCGTCCGATCAAGGGGACCTCTCTCCGCGACTCTGACCCCGCCGTCGACCGCGTGCTCGCACAGCAGCTGCTCGAATCTCCCAAGGATCGCGCGGAGCTCTTGATGATTACCGACCTCGTACGGAACGATCTCGGCAAGGTATGCGCTCCGGGATCGGTCCGGGTGCCGCGCCTGCGAGAGCTGGAGTCGTTCCCTTACGTCCATCACCTGGTATCGACCGTGCGCGGGCGGCTCCCCGCGGGCCGCGACTCCCTCGACGCTCTCGAGGGGTTGTTTCCGGCCGGCTCGATCATCGGGTGCCCGAAGCGTCGGGCGATGGAGATCCTCCGCGAGCTGGAGGGCGCCCCGCGCGGGGCCTACACGGGGACCGTGGGGTGGGTCGGCTTCGATCGATCGTGCGACTTCAACGTCGCGATCCGGACCGGCCGACTCCGCGATGGGGTATTCTCGTTCGGAGCCGGGGGCGGGGTCGTCGTCGATTCCGACCCGGGCCGGGAGTGGGACGAACTCGGGTGGAAGGCGCAGGCAATCCTGAGCGCGCTGGGGACCGAGCTCGAGCCGGCGACGCCCACCGGGAGCGACACGTGAGCGATCAGGCCCGCAAGGTCTGGTGGAACGGCGACATCGTCCCCGCCGACGAGGCGCGCGTCTCGGTGTTCGACGCGGGCTTCCTCTACGGCGACGGCATCTACGAGACGATGCGCTCCTACCGTGGTCGCGTCTTCGCCGTCGCCCGGCACCTCAAGAGGCTGGCGCACAGCGCGGCGCGGATCGATCTCGACCTGCCCGGGGCCGAGGAGCTCCGTAAGGCGATCGAGAACACGGTTGAAGCGAACGGCGGCGGCGACAAGATCGTACGGCTCACCGTGACGCGCGGCGCGCTGGAGCGTCGTCTCGACCTCTCGACGTCGGGCGCAGCGTCGGTGCTCGTGACGACCGACCCGATCGATCGGAAGGAAGACGACCGCCGTCGCCACGGGATTCGGGTGATCTACTCCAAGTTCCTGCGACCGTCCGCGTACCCACTCGTCGGCGTCAAATCGACGAACTACCAGATATCTCTCTTCGCGCGGAACGAAGCGCGGGCGGCCGGAGCTCAGGAGGTCCTCATCCCGAACGAGTCGGGGGAAATCGTCGAGGGCGCCGCTTCCAATGTCTTCATCGTGGAGGGCAACCGGCTGGTCACTCCGCCGCTCTCATCGGGAATCCTCGGGGGGATCACACGTGAGCTCGTGATGGAGCTCGCGGCGGCCCGCGGCGTCCCCGTCGAAGAATCGACGTTGGCGCGAGAACGCATCGAGACGACGGACGAGCTCCTTCTTTCCAGCACGACGATCCGGATCGCGCCGGCGATCGAGATCGAAGACCGTCGGATCGGAACCGGTCGCCCCGGCCCCCTGACGCTTCAGCTCCTGGACGACTACTTGGCCGCGGTCCGCGAGGACACCCGGACCTCGTCGGGCTCTCAGCGGTAGAGCCTCGCATCCGCGAACCGGGCCGGTGAATCGACCGACGCATCCGAGAGGATCCGATACCGCGCCGCCTCCGCGAGATGCGCGAGCTTGATGTTCGGGCTCGCGTCCAGATCTGCGATCGTCCGTGCAACTCGCAGCACGCGATGAATCGCGCGCGCGGAGAGACCCCGACGCCGTAGCGCGCTGGCGAGAAGCGCTCTCCCGCCAGGCGGCAAGGTGCACGCGCGCTTCAAGCGCCGCCCGTCGAGCTCCGCATTCCGGACGCCCCCGCCGGCCCTTCGGACCTGGAAACCCCGCGCTTGCCCGACCCGCTCGCGCACGACCGCCGATTCCTCCGCCACCTCGTCCCCCGTGATGCGATCGACGTCGACGGGCCCCACCCATACGTGAAGGTCGATTCGATCGAGAAGGGGCCCGGAAACACGCGCCCGGTAGCGCCGGACGTCCGTCGAGGTGCAGGTACACGGCTTGCCCGCGTTGCCCGCGTTTCCGCAGGAACACGGGTTCATCGACCCGATGAGCTGGAAGCGCGCGGGGAAAGTCGCGGACCGGCCGGAGCGTACGACGGCGACCGATCCGTCCTCGATCGGCTGGCGCAACGACTCGAGCGCCGAACGGCGAAACTCGGGCAGTTCGTCGAGGAACAAGACCCCGCGGTGCGCGAGACTGATCTCGCCCGGCCGCGGGGGATTCCCACCGCCCACCAGGCCGACATCGGACACGGTGTGATGCGGGGCCCGAAACGGGGCTCGCGTGAGCGGAAGACCGCGCGCGCCGAGGGTTCCCGCCACGGAGTGGATCATCGTGGCCTCGAGGGTTTCGGCTTTCGTGAGAGGCGGGAGAATCGACGGGAGGCGCCGAGCGAGCATCGTCTTGCCAGTCCCCGGCGGCCCGATCAGCAGCAGGTTGTGACCGCCGGCCGCGGCGATCTCGAGGGCGCGCCGGGGCGTGGCTTGCCCCTTCACTTCGGCGAGATCGGCTGCGTCGCCGCTGGCCTCCGCCGGGCGGCACGATCGACCGACGGCGAAGGACGACGCGGAGCGCACCACCGCCACCGCATCTCGAAGAGTCGACGGCGCGGCCACGCGTAACCCTTCCACCGAGAGCGCCTCCTCGCGATTCGCGGCCGGCACGACGATTCCTTTCGCCCGATCCCGGGCGGCGAGCGCCGCCACGAGCACGCCGCGAACCGGGCGCACATGCCCGTCGAGTGACAGCTCACCGATGAAGACGAGATCACGCAGACTCTTCACATCCGCCTGACCCGAGGCGGCGAGCAGGGCCAGCGCGATCGGCAGATCGAATCCGCTTCCCTCCTTCGGTAACTCGGCGGGAGCGAGGTTCAAGGTGATTCGTGCACTCGGCATCTCGAATGCGGAGTTCCGGATCGCGGCGTGCACGCGTTCCTTGGACTCGCGTACGGATGCGTCGGGTAATCCGACGATCTGCGTGTGCGGCAGGCCGGAAACGACGTCGGCTTCTACGTGAACCGTGTGAGCTTCGACGCCGCAGAGGGAGACGGTGATGACACTGGCCGGCATGAAGTCCTCCCCGCGTAGTCGCGAGACGGGGAGGATGAAACGGGCCTCGGTCGGTCTCCGAGGTCAAGCGATCAGCCCGCGGCCTTCTTGTTGGGCGTGTGACTGACCTGCTCGAAGTACTGATGAACCATCTTGAACATGGGGCTGTCTTCTTCGCCCTCCAGAAGGTCGAGAACTTGTTCGAACCACTCGATCGCTTCCACGTGCCGGCCCTGGCTCGCGAGCGACACCCCGAGGCTGTACAGACCGTCGACGTAATCCGGATCGATCCCTACGGACGCTCGGTATTCGTTCTCGGCGAGCCGCAGGTTCTGCTCGAGGCTCGACTGCATGTACGCGTTGCCGAGGAGAACCCGGACCTCCTTGAGACTCGGCTCCAGCTCCAGCGCCCGAGTGAGCGCTTCGATGGCGGCGTCGAGGTTGCCTTGGTCGTAGAAGAGCCGCCCGAGATCGATGAAACCGAGCGTATATTGATTGTCGTACTCGACGCACTTCTTGTACTCCTCGATCGCCTGGTCGGTCCGTCCGGACTTCTCGTAGATCTTGCCCAGGTTGTAGCGGGCGGGCACGAAAGCGCCCTCCTCCCGGACGGCCGCCGCAAAGGAACTCTCCGCTTCCTTTACCTTCCCCTGCATCTGGTAGCAGTTGCCGAGGTTGAAGTGCGCTTCCGCGTAGCCGGGATCCGACTCGAGGGCGAGGAGATACTGCTCCGCCGCCTCATCGAGCCGCTTCACCTTGTAGTGGGCCAGTCCCAGCAGGTTGTACGCCGGGGCGTCATCCGGATCTTCGGCCAGCATCGAATTGGCCAGGGCGATCGCGTCGTCGACGCGTCCCGCGACCACCAGGTCGTAGCCCTCCTGAACGCGGGGATCGAGCTTGCGACTACACGCCGCGAGCGCGGTGATTCCCAGCAAGAGAAAGACGAGGCTACGAAGCGTTGGCAGGTACATCATCCTCCGATTCCTTCCGGCGTGAACGGGCGTGATCCACGAGCAGAATACCGGCGACCGCGAGAATGACCAGCGCGTTGAACGCGAGAATACCCAGGAAGATGATGAAGAGGATCTTCACCGTCCTTCAGACTCCCCAGCGATCGGGCGCCTCGAACGCGGCGCGGATGTGACGCACTTCCACTCCCGGACCCGCCCCCCCGACCGTCACGACGTCGAATCGACAACCTCCGCGCGGCGATCCGCGCCGGCTCAGCCACACCGCGGCGGCCCGCCCCACACGCCGGCGCTTGTCCGCCGAGACCGCTTCCGCGGCTTCGTGCGATCCGGCACGCCGGGCCTTCACCTCGACGAATACTTGGACGTCGCCGTCTCGCAGCACGAGATCGATCTCGCCGCCGGCCAGCCGCACGTTGCGCGCCTGCAGTTGCCAGCCGAGCGACTCGGTCAAGTACCGCGCGGCGCGATCTTCGGCCCATCTGCCTCGAGCGGGCGAAGTCCTCACAGGAACAGGTCCGCCGACAGAGCCTCCCGGACCGGCGCGAAGCTCAAGCGATGATGAACGCAAGGTCCCGACCGCGCCAGGGCCTCGCGGTGCTCTGGCGTGCCGTATCCCATGTTGCGATCGAACCCATAGCGAGGGTAGCGCGTGGCGAGCTTCGTCATGAGTCGATCACGCACGACCTTGGCCACGATCGAGGCGGCACCGATGCAGGCGCACTTTCCATCGCCCTTGACGATCGCGGTGTGCGACACGGGTAGTCCCTCGACGGGGAGGCCGTCGATCAGCAGGTGCGCGGGACAGCGCGCCAGGTGCGCGACCGCACGCGCCATGGCCGCGTGCGACGCCCTCAGGATGTTCAGACGATCCACTTGTCCGCTCGTCGCCCAACCGATCCCGATGTCCTCCGCCTCCGTGAGGAGGATCCGGAAGACCTCCTCCCGCTCCTCGGCGTCCAGTTGCTTCGAGTCCGCGATGCCGTCCACCCGACGTTCCGGCGGAAGGACGACGGCGGCCGCGACTACCGGTCCCGCGAGCGGACCGCGGCCGACCTCGTCGACCCCGGCGACCGGC
>JALGZO010000200.1 GCA_025774865.1 bacterium
CCCCAGCTGCCGGCGCCGAGGACGGCAGGACCTTGGCCGCTCACGTGGCGTCCTTTCCCGAACCGCCGAACCGGATGCGACTCTCGGTGCCGGCGGCGAGCCGCGCCACGTTCGAGCGATGACGAATCACGACGAGGAGCGCGAGCGCGATGCCTGCGACGAGCACCGGCCGCGACGCTCCGGTCCCCCACAGCGCGACCGGCAATGTGATCGCCGCCGTGATCGACGCCAGCGACACGAAGCGGGTCGCCAGGAGCACGATCACGAACGCGGCGAAAGCGATTCCGACGCCGCGCGGGGCGAGCGCGAAAAACGCGCCGGCGGCCGTCGCCACTCCCTTGCCTCCCCCGAACTTGAGGAAGACCGACCAGATGTGACCGAAGATCGCGGCGAGCCCGCAGACGAGCGGTACCGCTGCGCCCTCCGCGCCGAGCGCCGACGGAATCACCGCGACCGCGACGAGCCCCTTGGCGACGTCGGCGAGCAGCACCGGCACGCCCACCGCGACGCCGAGCACGCGAATGGCGTTCGTCGCCCCGAGATTGCCGCTGCCGTGCGCGCGCAAGTCGACGCCGCGCAAACGGGCGGCGATCAGCGCGAACGGCACCGCCCCCAGAAGGTACGACGCGAGGATCGCGACGGCGGTCACTTGGCCTCCTTCCCTTCCCGCTTCCGAACGACCACCTTCACCGGCGCCCCCTCGAAACCGAACTCCTCCTTGAACTGATTTCGAAGGAACCGGGCGTAATGTCCCTCCACGTTCTCGGGGCGGTTCGTGAACACCGCGAACGTGGGCGGCCGGTTCGACACCTGCGTTCCGTAGAGCACACGGGTGAGCTTCGAGCTCCGCGCCGACGGCGGCGGATGGCTCTCGACGATCTTCTGCAGCAGCCGGTTCACCTTCGCGGTCGAAATACGCCGCAGGCGAATGCCGGCCAGCCGGGCCGCCTCCGGGAGGATTCTCCCGATTTTCCGTCCCGTCAGAGCGGAGCAGTAGACGAGAGGAGCGTCCGGCAGGAACTTGAAGTGCCAGGCGATCCGTTCCTCGAACTCGCGCGCGGTGTCGTGATCCTTCTCGACCGCGTCCCACTTGTTCACCGCGAGGATGACGCTCGCCCCCTGCTCCACCGTCTCGGCCGCGATCTTCACGTCCTGCTCCGAGATACCCTGGGTGGCGTCGAGAACGACGACGGCCACGTCGCTCCGCCGCACGGCTCGCGCCGAGCGGAGCGCCGACCAGTACTCCACCCCCGGGGTGACCCGGCTCTTGCGCCGGAGCCCGGCGGTATCGATCAGCAGATACTTGGTCCCGTCGATCTCGATCGGCGTGTCGACGGAGTCGCGGGTCGTGCCGGCCACGTCGTCCACGATCATCTTCTTCTCGCCGACCAGCGCGTTCACGAGCGACGACTTCCCGACGTTCGGCCGCCCGATGACCGCGACCCGGACCTGCCCCTCGACCTCGACCGCTGGTGCTTCCGCCGGCGGCAGGACCTCGAGCACCCGGTCCATGACGTTGGCGAGGCCGCGGCCGGTGAGCGCCGAAAGCGGCGACGCCTCCCCGAGGCCGCCGGCGACGATTCCTGCCGCCTCGACGTCGAGGCGATCGTTGTCCGACCGGTTCGCCACGACGACGACTGGCTTCCCGAACCGCAGCAGGCGCTTCGCGACCTCGTCGTCCTCCGCCGCGAGACCAGTCCGGACGTCCAGGAGGAACAGAACGAGGTCCGCCTCCTCGATCGCGATCTCCACCTGCTCCTGGATCTCGAGCTCGATCCCGTGGCCTTCCCAGAGCGTGACCCCGCCCGTGTCGATGAGCCAGAACTCGCGGTCGTCCCAGCTGCCGCGGGCGTAGTTCCGGTCGCGCGTGATGCCCGCCTGGTCGTGCACGACGGCGCGCTTCTGGCGCAGGATCCGGTTGAAGAGCGTCGATTTTCCGACGTTGGGGCGCCCGACGATGGCGATCGTGGGGAGCCCGTCCGAGGATCGCATGGCTTCGGCTCGTGTCAGGGTGCGACGAGATGCGGCGCAAGACGTGGCACCTGCATTCTACCGTATCCTGCGCCCTCGGCCGAGCCTACAGAGCGAACTTGATGAAATCCGCCATCTTGCGCTTCAGCCAGCTCGGCGGCGCGAGGAGCTGGTCGAGCTCCTCCTGTGTCTCCGGCCACTCGCAGAGGCCCGCCATGAACACGAAGTCGATCACCCCGGCGAGGCTCCTCAGTCCCGCCACCGTGATCATGACCTCGCCGTTCATAACCTGACTCCGGTAGTCCATGTTCACGCTGCCCACCGTGAGGTAGAGGACGAGCTCGTCCTTCTCCTCGGCCGTGAGCCCGCCGAGGTAGTCCGTCAAGAAGGCGGCCACCAGCTCTCGGAGCTTCTCGGGTGTGGCCTGCACATTCGGATGGGTGGCTTCCTCTTCGTCGAATGTCTGCTGGTCGGCTAGATAGGCGACGTACTCGTGCAAAATCCCGGCCCACTCGGGCCGTGCCATCAGCTCGTCCCAGGCGCGAGCGGAGGCGAAGAAGTTCGCTTTCAAGTGGAGCTTCGGCTTGCCGGTCGCTTCCTTGTCGATCAAATACCGGGGCACGTAGCCAAGGGAGTCGAGCTGAGCGGCGGCATTTTCCGCCACGCCGATCATGTCGGGGTGCACCTTGTAGACGCGATCCATCCACGCCTCTTCGCTCTCCACCCCCTGTCGGAGCCTCCCCGCGATATCCCCCACTCCCTGTCGGGGCGCATAGAAGCCGACCTTGAGGATGCCGCCGGCGTCGAGCATCGCGTCGTCCAG
>JALGZO010000201.1 GCA_025774865.1 bacterium
GCTTCGAGGCGCTCCCTGAGCACGTGTGGGGCCGTCGTGTAGACGTCACGCGCGTGGGCGGAAAAGCTGAACGGAATGCCCGTCAGTTTGCTGGTCAGCATCGCGATCCGCGTCGCGCCGCCGGCGAAGTGCGCGTGGAGGTGGCGAAGCCCGCTCTCGCGAACGATTCGAGCGAGATAAGCCGCCTGCAGGAGACGCCGCCAAGTGTCGGGGTTCTTCTCTCGCCACGTGTACCCCAGCACGTACCGCAGCGTGTCGTTCCACCGGCGGGCATCGGCGCGAAACCCCGCGGGAGCGGAGGCGAGCAGCGGCCCGAGGTTGGGCAGAAGCGGGTCGGGGAGGTACTCCACCGTCACTCGAATGTCTCGAACGCACTCGTGGCGAACGGCGGCGCGGGGTTTCCGATAGGAGAATACGCGCAGGCCCACGCCCTGCCGCTCCATCTCCAGGATCTCGTTCGCGATGAACGTCTCCGAGAGTTGCGGAAACATCCGCAGGACGTAGCCGAGAACGGGCTCGCTCACCGCTTCGCCTCCGCGGCGGGATGTCCGGCCGCGGAAGCCATTCCATTTCCATTGCCACGGCGCAAAGGGAGCTCGGGCGGCTCGGAGGCCTCGAGCACGGAGAGAATCGTCCGCGCCGCGCGCGAAGCGCCATCCAGCGACGGAATGTTGTCGAGATCGGGGACTCCCTTCGCGTCGAGCAACGCGATGAGCTCTCTCGCGAGGGACTCCGTGGTCAGATCGTCCCAATCGAGGAACGCGGCGATGCGGCGCTCGGTGAAGCGCCGCGCGCGCATCCTCTGCTCGGCACTGGGGCCACGGCGGGGAACGATCAGGGCGGGGCGCCCCCATCGGAGCACCTCACACAAGCTGTTGTAGCCGGCCATGGTCACGACAGCGGTGGCCTCCCGGATCCAGGGGATCGCGTCCACCTTCCCGCGCGGAACGCGAATGCCCAGAGCTCGCGCCCGAGTGCGGAGTCGCGATTTGTCGCGCGGGAGCATGTTGGGTCCGGGGAGAATGCACGCCTCCAGGTCCGGCTTCTTGATTTCAGGCCACGCCTTCACGAACGCGTTCGCGAGCGGGAAAGCGTCCGCGCCGCCACCGCCCATGACGAGGACGTACGGCTTGGACGGCCGACTCGTGTCTCCGAGGGGGCAGTGGTCGTTGACGACATAGTGAGTGTACGCGACCTGTCGAGCGGTCTTGGTCAAGCCGTACGACTCGGCCGCGTCGAAGATCTCCTGGCATCCGTAGATCAAGACCTGGTCATACAGTTTCAAGTAGTCGAACGCGTCGAACTCGTCCCACGTACGACGGATCGTGGTCGGCTCATCCAGGATGTCACGAAGCCCGAGTACGAGCTTGGGCGGATGCTTCATGCGTTTTGCGGCGTCCAGCATCGGACGAAGCTCGCCGAGAGCGCCGACCGGCATGTGATCGACGAGTATGGCGTCGGGTCGAAAGCTGTGGAGCGCGCCGAGGATGCACGTGCCTCTCGCCTTCAGCGCTCGTTTCATTCCCGATGTGCCGCTGATCGCCTTCCAGGTCGAAGGTCCAGTCTTGAGGATCGTGGGGAGCTTCTCGTAACGGATTCCGCGAAACGGAACGAAGAAGGGCGCCACCGGCGAATCGGCGAGAACGAGGATCTCGCTCCGAGGCGCCTGCGTGACGATCTCCCGCGCGATGTTGTGCGTCCGTCGAAGGTGTCCGAGCCCCATCCCGTCTTGGCTATATATCAAAACACGCGACGGGGCGCGGAACCCGTTCCGGGCGACCGGACGGGACTTCGATGAATCCAACGAATTCCCCCACGGATGTTACGGAGAGAGCCGGTGGGGAGTACGAGGTGCGGGAGCGGAGCTGTGTCCCGCCGGCTCGCACGAAAACAGCTCCGCATACTAGCGTGATCGGTTGCGCGATTCAAGCGGAGGCCAAGATCTTCAAGCCAGCAAAAGGTCGGGGGATACTCAACCAACTGCGCGAGCGCGTCGTCCTAATCTGCAAGAGAAAGAGAGTCTGTCGTACTGTTAGCTAAAGGGGCTCACAAGGAGCAAGAGACCGTGGGTTCCGGTTGCCCGAGCGATGCCGGAAGCTCCTGGCAACAACCAAGCTAGAGGGCCTTCCCTCCCCGACGGTCGTCTTGAAATGGGACGGCCGAATGGGCTAGGGTGGTCGTGCTAGGTATCCAAGCAATCCGGCAACAAAGGGGAAGGCCCATGCGGAGCCTCGTGAAGGCGTTCGTCGTTGCAGGGATCGCGCTCGTGCTGGGGCAGGCGCTGACCGTGAAAGCACAGCCGGCGCGGCCCGGCGCCGCCGTGTTGCCCGGTCTCCCTTCGGCCGCCGACCTCCAGGTCGGGACCTTCATTCAAGTAGAAGGCCGGGTCGTCGACGGTGTGCTCCAGGCGAAGCAGATCGAAGTCTACGCGGAGCCTCTCGAGGACGAGACGCTCGACGCCGCGATCGAAGAAGTGGATCTGGACGCCGAGACGCTCACGGTGGCCGGTCGGACGGTCGCGATCTCGGTCGAGACGAAGATCCGCGACGCCGACAAGGCGCCGCTCGAGTTGATTGACGTGGAGATCGGGCAGATGGCGAAGGCGAAGGGGATCCGCGACGAGGAAGGCACGCTGCTCGCGCACCGCATCCGGATCAAGCCCGCGGATCCGGACAAGGCCACGAAGGTCAAGGTCGAGGCCCTCATCGAAGAGGTGGATGCGCAAGCCCAGACGCTGGTCCTGTTCGACATGAAAGTGAAATTCACACCCCAAACGGAGTACAAG
>JALGZO010000202.1 GCA_025774865.1 bacterium
GTTCCGGAAGCCGCGAGCCGTGTTCACGACGGTCGTTTCCCAGTAAACGGTGTCGGCCGGGGCGGACATCGAGTCCACGGGAACGAACGTCGTGTCGTCGAAGCTCACGAGAACGCCGTCGACTCGGATCGCGTCGGTGACGTGCCCGGAGAGCTTGACGGAAAGAGAGTCCGTCTGCGTGGTGTCGGAGTGTCCCGGTCCGAAGTCGAACTCCGGGGCATCGGCATCGAGAATGAAGCTGCGCGTATCGGAGGCGGAGTTTCCCGCGAGATCGACGGCGTATGCGAATGCCTCGTAGACCGTGGAGACCGGCGACGCGTTTCCCGGTAGCAAACCACCCCAGAGGAACTCGCCCGATCCACTGCCGGCGAACGTACCGAGCGTGTCGGCCGACGTCCCAACGACGGGCCGCACCAGGACCGTGGTCGTGGTCACCGTGAGCGAGTCGCTCGTCACGGTGAAGGGCACGCGCAGCGAATCTGCCGGCGGGTCTGATCCAGGGTCGAAGGGATCGGGGCCCAGCGAGCCGATGGTCACGATGGGTGGCGTCGAGTCGGCCGTGACCTTGACGTCCCGCGTGACGGAGCCCGTGCTGTCGGTCACGGTGACGTCGAATCGGTATTCCCCGTTCGCGACCGGGCTCGGGGGCCACACGTGGGTCGACATGGAGTCCACTGGAATCACGACGTCCAAGAGCAGCGTGTCCACGGGCGTGCTCGTCGCCACCTCCGTGACCGTCACCCGGGCGACGACGGTGGTCCCCGCATCGGAGGTTCGCGGGAAGAACGACATGGTCGTCGTGTCCAGGGTTCCATCCGCGTTTGGCGAGAACGGGTTGGGGCGGGCCTGCAGGCTGTCGACTTCGACTGCCCCCGCCGCCGTGACCGCCATGAACGGGAGAACGCTCAGAACCGCCCTCAGGCGCCTTCCAGAGCCCGGCGGGCCATCAAGTCCCCGGAGTCCGAGACCGATGGTCAGAGGAGGCTTGAACGAAGGCCAACGGAGAGGCCACGATCCGATGCCGAGCACCCGGGAAATCCTCGACCAGATGTTCGTGAACCTGGTCAAGATCAAGCTGGACCAGGACATCCTGGACAAGATGGTTCCGGTCGTGGACGGCCTGCTGGAGCGGCTCCGAGGCGGCCTCGACCTCCAGTCGGAGCAGTCCTGGAACCGTCTGCGAATCGCGCTCTCCGGCATGCTGGCGCACGGCTGGGCGCTCGGAATGAACCCCTTCAACAGCCCGAACGCCCATTCCGACGGCGACCGAGTCGAGGTTCGTGTGTCGCGGGACATCCTCGTCCCCATCGAGGTTCTCAAGTCTCTACGTTACGTCAAGAGGGATGGGATGGGGCGGATCGAGAAGGCCCTCTTCGAGCCGAGCGCCGAAGTTCGAGTCAAGGAACAGATCGACATCATGTTACGGGATATCGAGAAGAAACACTGGAAGGAATAGTCCCCGATTCCCGGGACCCCTCACCAGCTCGGATCTCCCGTCTCGATGTAGAACTCCGTTCCCGGCGCGATGATCTTGTATCGATCTCCCTGCACTCGGACCATGAACGCGTGCCCTGACTCCGGGCACTCGAACGGCATTCTCTGCCGACTGGGGTCCATGAACGGCCGGAGCGCCTCGAGATCGTCCGAGTACTTCGTGTTCTTCACCAAAAACAGCTGCTGAGCCTGGGCCAGCGCCAGAAGGCGCGCCTGACACTCCTCTTGCAGCTGCACGGCGTGAGTCCGGATACCCATCGTCACCAGCAGGAACGCCACCAGGGTGATCGCGAGAACCGCCACGAGCAGATCGTAGGGGACGTATCTCCGGCCCCTCGCAGCGACTTCGTCGTCCATGGGTGCTCCGGTTCCCGAGCCACGCGACACTCCTACGCAGACGATCCTAGAATCGGGGTGGGCCAGCGTCAAGGGCCAATCCCGCCGCGAAGTGGCGGATCCCCTGTCTTGACAAGGGGTTGGACGATGTTTACCTTCGACCGGTCGACTTTGTTCCCTCTCGATGAGAGGCTCTCGCCGATGATTCGCTGCACGATGGTCGCATGGATCGGGCTCGCCGCCCTGGTCGCCCCGGTCGCCGAAGCTCCGGCTGCGCCTCCGGGAGGCGGCGGTGGGTCGCCGGGAGGCACCCCCGGGCCGGCCCGCACCGGGCGCGACAACCTCGCCCAGCGCGACACGGCTCCGGCGATGGTGGTGGGGGGAAACGTCGTTTCTCGATCCGGCCAGCCGATCGGCGGAGTCGTCGTGAAGATGTTCGCGAACGGGGTGATCCTCAACTCGACGACGACGAATCCCGAGGGCTCATTCGAGATCGAAGGGAATCCCTCGGTCGGCGGCAACAACACGACCGTGTTGTGGTTCGAGAGCCCCGGCAGCGATCGGGTGCCGTCGAGCGTGATTCTCTCCCTGGGCGACATCGCTCGGGAGCAGAGACTCTTCCCCGAGTGTACTCCGAGGCTCGACTTCCTCGGCAGTACCGCCCGCGTCGAAGTCACGATGCTCACTGTGGACGAGCGGAACGCGGCCATTCGAGAGAGCGGCTGTCTGGGGGGCGCCACGGCGCCCTGATGTCCTGGCCGGACAGCGCCCGCATCGATCGGAGCCGCGCGTCCGCGAGGTCCGCCCATTCGCTATCCGGATAGTCTTCGAGCAGACGTCGGTAGCCCTCTCCGGCTGATTCGTACGACCCCAGGTGATTCCAGAGGATCTCGGCCCGCCGGACGAGGGCCAACTCGGCCTTCGGGCCGGACGGAAAGCGATTCGTGACCTCGAGGAACACCTCCGCCGCCTCCTCGACCCGACCTCCCTTCTGGAAGTCGAACGCCATTCGCAGGAGTCCCGACTCCGAGAGATTGGAGCCGAGCCCGTAGCGCCGAATTTCGCCATAGAGGCGAGCCGCGCGGTCGATGTCGCGATTCCGGCGAGCCTCGCGAAACAAACGCAGGTACTCCGACGCCGCCTCCCCCCGGCGCCCGAGCAGAATGAAGCAGCGCGCCCGCATCGCGGCCGCCTCTGCGTCGCCAGGGACGTACCGAAGGTGGCTCGTCATTTCCCCCGCCGCCGCGTGAAAGTCGCCCTTTTCGAAGTATCGCTGTCCCCGCTGGAAGTGGACCTCCTTCTTGACGTCTCGCTGCAGCCCGACGAGCAACGAAAGCACGAGGCCTGACACGAATCCACCGGCGTGCGCCGCATACGCCACTCCCCCGCCGCCCGATTCGGTCGCGGCCAGTCCGTAGACGACCTGAAGGACGAACCACAGACCACACGCAAGAACGGTGTTCAGGTGAACGATCCCGCCCCGGGTCATTCCGCCGAGAAACGCGAAGAGAAAGAAGAGGATCCGGACTCGCTGGTGGTGGAAGCGGATGACGGTGGCCCCCAGGAGAGCGGCGACCGCGCCGGAAGCTCCGACCAGCGGAACGGTCGCCGCGCTCGGCGTCGCGAGCCAAGCGTGAAACCAGCAGGACGCCACTCCGCCGATGAAGAAGATCAGAGCGAGCATCGCGAACCCGAGACGACCCTCCAGTTGGCGGCCGAAGATCCAAACGTAGAGCGCGTTCCCCAGCAAGTGCATCCAGCTACCGTGGAGAAACAACGACAGGACCGCGCCGGACCAGTGCGGCGACGCCGGCAAGAACGAGCGACTGATGAGTCCGATGTAGACCGAGGGCGCGAGATAGCGGGTGGCGAACAGCGCCGTCATCACGAGCAGCAGGATGGTCGTTCCGACCGGCGGGTGCGGCTTGCGCGAGTCGGTTCCGATCGGGAAGAAGAAGAAGAAATACACCGCTCCCCCGATCAGCTCTCGCGCGCATCCTCCCCGTCGTCTTCCTCGACCTCGGACCAGGAGGCTCGGACCGCTCGCTCCGGGTCCAGGCGTTTCGGGTCGGGTTGGCCGCGGGGGCGCACGCGCGACGGTCGAAACAAACCCCGAACGAGTCGATAAACGACGTACACGAGGAGAACGTTCAGGAGCAGCTTCAGGAGCAACTACGCTCCCCCGTTTCGAGGGGTCATCGGCCGTCCGCGGGCGGAGCTTGACCCGATACGACCTCCGCATCCTCCACATCGCGAACAGGCTCAGCCTCGGGCAGCACGAAGATGAGAAGCAGGTACCCGAGAGCCGCAATTCCCATCGACATGACGGAAGCGAACACGAAGCCGATTCGCACGAGATTCGCGTCGACTCCGGCGTCTTCGGCCACGCCGCCACACACTCCCGCGAGGATTCGATTCGAAACGGAGCGACGAATCTTCCCGCGAGAGGCGGGGGCGAATCCTTCACGCAAGCGTGGCCAAACGAGCGAGAATCCCACCGCGAGAATCGCGATCGGCCAGATCACGCTCCACGTCCAGACGAGAACTCCGGCTCCGAACATCTCGAAACCGAACTGAGCGAGCAGCCAGTAGCCACCCACGGCCACGAGAGCCAGCCCGACGTTCTGAGGAACGCGCGACGACGGTGAACCGTCCGTCGTCGCCTCCGCCTCCGCCTCCGGCTCCGGCTCCGGAAGCAGAAGGAAGGCCGCGATGTACGGAATGATGCCGACGCCGCCGAAGAGCGTCAGGAAGATCCAGATCATCCGAACGAGGTCGCCATTCAGATCGAGGTACTCCCCGAGACCCCCACACACGCCAAAGAGCACGCGATCCGTCGACGAGCGTCTCAACTTCTTCAAGAGAGTTTCCTCCGTCTGGGGAGTTGCCAGGTTCCCTCAAGAGACGGAGCCGTGGCAAGTCCTTCTCCGTCCTACGTGCTCCGGCCGCTCGCAGCAGCGTTTCAGTGCCCCCGCGGATCCAGGGCATCCCGCAGGGAGTCCCCGACGAGATTGAGGGAGAGCACCGACGCAGCGAGAAACACCCCTGGGAAGATCGAGATCCACGGCGCCTCGCGCAAGAAGTCCTTCCCCGCCGAGACCATGGCCCCCCAGCTCGGCGTCGGCGGCTGGGCACCCAGGCCGAGGAACGAAAGGCTCGCTTCCGCCAGAATCGTCGTCGCGACGCCCATCGTGAAGGAAATGAGAAGCGGGTTCAGGCAGTTCGGGACGACGTGGCGGCCGAGTATTCGGGGGTCCCGAGCGCCGAGCGCTCTCGCCGCCGTCACGTACTCCAGTTCCCGCACGCGGAGCACCTCCGCGCGGACAAGCCGTGCGACCTCGGCCCACCCGACGACGCCAAGCGCCACGAACGCCACCCAGAGCCCCGGCTCGAACGCCGCCGTGATCCCGATCAGAAGCAGCAACGACGGAAACGCGAAGAAGACGTCCGCGGAGCGCATGATCAACGTGTCCGTGATCCCGCCTCGAAAGCCCGCGACGAACCCGAGGAGACCCCCGAGCAAGACGGAGACGATACGCGCCCCCAGACCGATCGCGAGCGAGAGACGCGCCCCGTGGAGCGTCCGCGCGAGAACGTCGCGACCCTGGTGATCCGTTCCGAAGGGGTGCCGGACGGAGGGGGCAAGGAGGCGGTCCTCGAGGCTTCCCTCGAGCGGACCCTCGGCCACGACGACGTCAGCCAGCACCGCGAGCGCCACGACGACGACGAGCAGCCCTCCTCCCAGCCACGCCATGGGGTCCGCCCGCAGTCGGGCCCATACGCGCATCAGCCGCTGCCCTCCGAGGCGAGAGTCCGTCGGATGCGCGGGTCGAGCGCTCCGTAGAGCATGTCGACCGCGAGGTTCACGAAAACGAAGATCATCGACAGAAACAAAACCGTGCCCTGGATCGCGGGAAAGTCGCGCCGCAGGATCGCCTGCAACGCGTACTGTCCCACCCCCGGCCACGCGAAGATCGATTCCGTGAGCACCGAACCCGACAAGTAACTGCCGAAGTCGAGACCGATCAGGGTCACGACGGGCACGAGGGCGTTCCGGAGACCGTGTCGGAAAACGACCGCCGTCTCTCGAACTCCCTTGGCGCGTCCCGTCCGGATGAAGTCCTGATTGAGCACTTCGATGAGGCTCGACCGCGTCATGCGAGCGATCACGGCTGCCGACCGGACTCCCAGCGTCAGTGCCGGCAGCACGAGCGTCCGAGGGTCCGTGTCGACGTAACCGGACGGAGGGACCCAGCGCAAGACGAGCGCAAAGAGCCATAGGAGGAGAATCGCGGACACGAAGACCGGGATCGAGATCCCGCTGAGGGCAAAGAGCATCGAAAGCCGATCGACGATCCCGCCGCGACGTCGGGCGGCGATGGCGCCGAGCCCCACTCCCAGGATCGCGGAGACGGCCATCGCCGACGTCGCGAGCAGAAGCGTTCGTGGAAAGCGCTCGAGGAGCTCGGCCGCCACCGGGCGCCCCGTCGCAAACGACGTCCCCAGGTCGCCGCGAAAGAGCCGCCCGATGTAAGCCGCGTATTGGCCCGGAAGCGGTCGGTCGAGCCCGAGCTCGTGCCGAATCCGAGCCAGGTCCTCCTCCCGATAGCGCTCCCCGGCCAACGCCCGCGCTGGATCTCCGGGAAGGAGACAGGTGAGGGCGAAGGCGACGAGCGTGACGCCGAGCATCACTGGAATCGTCGTGGCCAGTCGGCGGACGACGTATCGGGTCACGACGCCCCGGCGGCGGCGACCGCTCGCGGCGCGATGTCCACCCACCGCTCGCACGACGGCACGGGATGTGGGCGGAACCCCTCGATCCGCTCGGAGACGGCCACTTCGAGGATCGGATGCCAGAGATAGATCCACGGCGCGTTGTCCCACACGCGGCGGTCGATGTCGCGGGCGAGTTCCGCGCGGCGGTCGGGGTCCGTCTCTTGGTCGAGACGCGCGAGCTCAGCGTCGATCGTGGGATCCCGGAAACGCGCGCGGTTGCCGCCGCCTCCGATGTTCGACGAGTGAAACAGCGGCACGAGGAAGTTCTCGGCGTCGGGGTAGTCCGCGTACCAGTTGATGAAAAACGCCTCCGGCTCCCCCCGATCGATCGCGGCCTTCAGCGCGCTCCAGTCTCGGAGGCGGATCTCGGCGTCGACCCCGAGACGAGTCAAATCGGCTTGGATCGCCTCGAGCACCTGGGAGGCGAGAGGACTCGGCCGTTGCCAGAGCGTGAGCGTCCAGTCCTCCGGGACGCCGGCTTCGTCCAGCAGGCGGCGCGCGAGTTTCGGATCGTGAGTGAACGGCTCGCCGCCTCCCCCACCGGGGAGGCTCGGTGGCACCGCACCCGCCGATCGTACGCCACGTCCTCCGAGCACTTGCTTCAGAATGAGGTCGACATCGATCGCGTGGTTCAGCGCCCGCCGGACCCGGACGTCGCCGAGTACGGCGTCGTCGTTGTTGAGACCGACGTACTCCGTGACGAGGGCGACCTCCCGGTGCAGCCGCTCTCCGAGATCGGACTCACGAAAGCGAGTGGACGCCGATGGCGGCACCTCCAGTACGTCGAGGTTACCGACTTCGAACTCCGCGACCCTCGTGAACTCCTCGGGAAGGAACCGCACGTGGACTTCTCGAAACCCGGGCGTCTTCCCGTGCCAGTGCGGGTTCGCCCGGAGTAGAAGATGAGAGTCGCGAACGTGCTCCACGAGGACCCAGGGGCCCGTCGAGACGGTCGTGGGATCCTCGGCCGCGGTCGAGAGGACGGCGGCGTTCGGCATGGCGAGGAGCCCGAGGAACGAAGCCGAAGGGACCGCGAGCCGGATCGAGACCGCGCCCTGGGGATCGATCGCGAGACCCGCGATGGAGTCCGCGCGGCCCTGCCGGAACTCCTCCGCGCCCTCGATTCGCTCCAGGACCCACGCGCGCGGCGACGCCGTCGTGGGATCGAGCAGCCGATGAAACGACGCCACGACGTCGGTGGCGGAAAGCTGCGATCCGTCGGAGTCCCGCGCGCTCTCGTCGATCGTGAACCGGTACGTGCGACCGTCGGCCGACACCTCCCAGGCTGACGCGAGTGCGGGGACAACCCGCCCTTCGCGGTCGAACGTGACGAGCCCCTCGAAGAGCATCGCGACCGCGGTACCCCCGACGACATCGACGGCGTGCGCGGGATCCAGGGTGGCGGGATCAGACGACCACGCGAGCCGAAGCCGCCCCGGGTCCGGGGAGACGGAGGCGGAGCCGCATCCGCTCACCGCGAGAACGAAGAAGAACGCCGCGCGCTTCAGGAGCGGAGCCAGTACTCTCCCACGCCGCGCTCGTCCACAAAGAGGAATGTGAGCCGCGGTGAGTCGTACTCCCACAGCTCGCGGGCCGGACCGTCCAAGTCGGCGTCGAGGACGGTCCGTCGGTCGGGACGGCCGTGCCGGAGCAGGGTACGGCCCCGGTCCGTAGTCCAGCCGGGGCGGCGAAACGGCTCGTCGAACCACGCGGCGGCCATCTCCATTCGGGACTGGATCTCGATTTGAAACGTGTTCTCGGGCGACTGGGGGTCCTGATCGCGTCTGGCCCAAAACTCCCTCACACGTTCCGCCCAGCTCGCAGGCGATCCCTTCTCCAGCCGTTCGAGCTCTTCGCGGCTCGCCACGAACCGGAAGATGTCGAGTGCTTCGTCGCGATGGATCTCGAACCACGCCGGCGTCACCCTCGCGTAGACGGTTGCCTTTCGCCGCTCTCGTTCCCCTGCGCTTCCCTCCAGTTTCACTTCGAGCCGGTACACGCCCGGCGTGAGATCCTGCGAGGGAATCTGGAACTCGAAGGGCACTGCCTCCCCGGCGACGACGACCGAAGTGTCGCGCTCCGCTACCCGGTCTCGGCCGGTGCTCTCCAGGCGCCACTTCAGCAGGTAGACGCCGCCGGTCCCTCCCTCGGGATGCAGAGTCAATCGAACGAAGTGACCCGGCTGCCCGACCGGAACGTCGTGCGCCGGGTTCGGAATCACTTCGTCGTCCTCCGTGTAACGCACGAATCGGAGATCGCTCAACCCAATTCGCGAATCCCCGAAATCGGCGTCGATCTCCGCCACCGCCTGCGACGACCCGAGTGACGCCCGATCCGTCAGGGTGATCCGAACTTCGTACCGCCCCGACGGCAGGCGCAAGACCTTGCGCACCTTCGCTTGCCGGCCCGATTCGCGAGTCTCCGAAAAGGACCGAGTCCTCACTCGTCGGTCCCAGATCTCCGCGAAGACTTCGTGGTTGCCCCGGGAGAGGACGACACCGACGTCGTAGCGAGCTCGGTAGTACTCCTCCTCCCGACGGAACACCAGCTCCCGATAGGGAACCTCCCAGGTCAGGTCCACGCGGGCGGAGTCCGAGCCGGACGGGAGAGCGACGGCATCGACGAGGAAGAAGGGCTTGCCGAAGCTGCGCACCGGGAAATCCGCCGACTCCGCCGCGGACCAGAACGTCAGTAGGGCCACTACCGTGGGTACGGCGAGCCGGAGTCCTTTGAGAATATCCATGGTCCAAGCTCGGGGTGCCGGAACTCCGCCTGTGCTGCCGCCTAGGGGCTCTCTCCGTCCACAGTATGAGCGCTCGACGAAGAACGTGCTACCGGTTCGTCGGACTCGATGCGACCGTCCCTGAGCCGAATGATCCGATTCGTCCGCCGGCCCAACTCCTCCTCGTGCGTCACCAGGATGAGCGTTCTCCCCTGCTCGACGAGGCGGTCGAAGAGCTCCATGATCTCGTCACCGGTCTTCGTGTCGAGATTCCCCGTGGGCTCATCCGCCAACAGGATCGAGGGCGAGTTGACGAGGGCGCGGGCGACCGCGACCCGCTGCCGCTGCCCGCCCGAGAGCTCGCTGGGCCGGTGCCGCGCCCGGTCGGAGAGGCCCACCTCCTCGAGAGCCCTGTTCGCTCGCTCGGCCCGCTCGCTCGCGCCGACCCCCGCGTAGATGAGGGGCAGCTCGACGTTTTGGAACGCATTGGCCCGCGGCATCAAATTGAAGGTCTGGAAGACGAATCCGATCTCCCGATTTCGCACCTCGGCGAGCTCGTCGTCGGTCAGATCGGAGACGAATCTCCCCCGCAGACCGTAGGTGCCCGAAGTCGGCCGGTCGAGGCACCCGATCATGTTCATGAGGGTCGACTTCCCGGACCCGGAGGGTCCCATGATCGCGAGGTACTCGTTCGCCCCCACGTCGAGCGACACGTCGTCGAGGGCGAAGATGTGCTCCTCGCCCATGTCGTAGCGTTTGACGAGACTTCGGATCTCGATGAGGCTCATTCGACCTCGGGAACCGGAATGTCGCCGATCGCCCTCCGCAGCGCCAGCACTGCGAGACGGGCGTCGTAGTTGGCCGTCACGAGGTCCGTTCGCGACCGCGTGAGGTTCACCTGCGCGTCGATCACGTCGAGAATCGTGCCTTCCCCGATCCGATACCTCTCCTGGGCGAGCCGGTGATCCTCTTGCGACGAGCGTACCGCTTCCTCGGCGACGGTGATGGACTCTTTCGCGATCTCGAGGTCGAGGTGCGCTTCGCGCACTCCGAACAGGACGTCGCGGCGCGTGCTCTCGACCGCGCGCCGCGACTCCACGAGCCCTGCCTCGGCGCGACGGATGTTCGATTTCGTGAGCAGCCCGTCGAACACCGTCCAGTCGAGTACCATGGCATACGTCCAGGAGCTGTTCCTCGAGGTCCAGTTGGATCCGATCTCGAAGTCGACGTATCGGTGATTCGCCGACAGCGTCACGGCCGGGTAACGGTCGGATTTCTGCGCCCGTACTCCCGCTTCCTGGAAGCCCACGCTTCTCTGGGCGGCACTCAACATCGGATTGACTTCCAGGGCCTGGTCCGAGGCCGTTTGAAGGTCGTACTCCTTGCTCAGATCCAAATCCTCTTCCTGCAGTGTGATCTCTTCCCGAGGATCGAGTCCCAGATACGTCGCGAGCGCGGCCTTCGCCACCTCCAGGTCGCGTTCTGTTCGCAGTGAGGCCAAGCGATTGTTCGCGTGGTCCACCTCAGCCTTGTAGACATCGGCCTGGGTGGCGGCGCCCAGTTCCTTCATGGCCTCGGTCTTCTTGAGCTGCTCTCCCGAGAGTTCCTTGGCCTCCTTCTGAACGTCGCTCAGGGCTTCCTGCTTGCGAACCTCGAAGAACCGCCGCACCGTCTCGTAGACCACCTGTTGCGCCGTACTTTGCCAGCGATCCTCGGCCGCGGAGCGCCCTCGCGAAGCCTGCTGGTAGCGAGCGACGTTCCCCAGGCCGTCGAACAGCGTGAGACCAACGCGAGTGTCCATGCTGAACTGCTGGTCGAAGGTCACCACCGTGTCCTGGACGAAGTCCACGAACGGGAACTGGGGCCGGACCCAGTTCCCCGACCAGGATAGTTGCGGAAGAAAACCCGAGCGCGCTCCCGTCACGTCCGCTTCCGCCACCTTCACGTCGCGATGCGCTTGT